>JBGOTH010000427.1:0-3645 GCA_041476345.1 Methylomirabilia bacterium | reverse complement strand
CTTCCGCTACGACGAGCCGCACGTCTCCGCCTATCGCGAGCTGTACCAGGCGGGGGTGGAGCTGATCGGGCTCGAGAAGCCCGAAGCGGAGGTCGAGATCATCGCGATGACGGTGGAAGGCCTGCACGCGCTCGGCCTGCATGAATTCCAGCTCGACCTCTGCCACCTCGATTTCTTCCGCGGCCTCCTCGACGAGATCAAGGACGACGGCGCTGCCTACGAGGTGCGCCTGGCGCTCGGACGGAAAGACACGGCGACGCTCGAGAAGCTGGTGGGAAAGCTGGCGACGTCGTCGTCGGTCGGCGAAGCGCTGCTCGCCCTGCCCACGCTCGTCGGCGGGGAAGAAGTGCTGGATCGCGCCAGCGCTCTCGCGCGCAACGGCCGATCGTCGCGCGCGCTCGAAAACCTGGCGGAGGTCTACCGGCTCCTCAAGATCTACGGGCTCGGCGAGTCGGTGCTGCTCGATCTCGGCGAGGTGCGCGGCTTCGACTACTACTCCGGCCTCTACTTCGAGACGTACGTGTCTGGCTTCGGCGCGTCCATCGCGCGGGGCGGCCGCTACGATCACATGCTCGGCCGCTTCGGCTACGATTGCCCCGCCGTGGGCTTCGCCTTCGACGTGGGGCGCGCGCTGAGCGTGATGGCGGCGCAGGGCGTCGACGTGGACCTCACCGGGCCGGACTTTTTCATCATCGATTTCACGCGCGAGAAGACGGCCGCGCTGTCGCTCGCGCGGCGGCTCCGCGATCGCGGAGCATCCGTGGCGCGCGACATCGTCAGCCGCGGGCTCGAGGAGTCGCTCGCGTACGCGCGCACGCATCGCATGGGCCACGTGCTGGTCGTCGGCAGCGAGCGCACGGCGAGCGGCGAGGTGCTGGTCATCGATCTCGCCGGCTCTACCGAGCGCGTATTGCCGGTGGCGTCCGTTCTCGAAGCGCCCGAGCGCTATTTCACCGCAGGGAGTTGAGTCATGCCGAACATCGTCGTCGTGGGAACGCAGTGGGGGGACGAGGGCAAGGGCAAGGTCGTCGACATCCTCGCCCCGCACGTCAACGTGGTGGTGCGGTACGCGGGGGGCAACAACGCGGGGCACACGGTGGTGGTGGGCAAGGAGAAGTTCGTCCTGCACACCATCCCGTCGGGGATCCTGCATGCGAGCTGCCGCTGCGTCATCGGCTGCGGCGTGGTCGTCGACCCCGCGTCGCTCATCGAGGAGATGGAGGCGCTCGTCCAGCGCGGCGTGACGCTCGACGGCAACCTCTTCATCTCGAAGAACGCGCACCTGATCATGCCCTATCACCCGGTGCTCGATCGCGCGTCCGAAGCGAAGCTCGGCGTGCGGCGCATCGGGACCACGGGCAAGGGAGTCGGCCCCGCGTACATCGACAAGGCCGGCCGCCGCGGGATCCGCATGTCGGATCTGCTCGACGAGCGGCTCCTGCGCCAGAAGCTCGAGGACAACCTGGCGCTGAAGAACCGCATCCTGCGCGAGATCTACGACGTGCAGAGCTTCACGGTCGAGGAGATCCTCAACCCGTTCATGCGGTACGCGGGCTGGCTGGCGCCGTACATCACCGACACCGCGATGATGCTGTCCAAGTGGATCGACGCGGGCTATCACGTGCTCTTCGAGGGCGCGCAGGCCACGATGCTGGACGTCGACCACGGCACGTACCCGTACGTGACGTCGTCGAACACGACGGCCGGCGGCGCCTCCACCGGCACCGGCGTGCCGCCGACCCGCATCAACGGCGTGCTCGGCGTGGCCAAGGCCTACACGACGCGCGTGGGCGAAGGCCCGTTCCCCAGTGAGATGCAGGGCAAGGTGGCCGAGGACATCCGCGCCCGGGGGAATGAATACGGCTCCACGACGGGACGGCCGCGCCGGTGCGGCTGGGCCGACACGCTCGTGCTGCGCTACGCGGTGCGCATCAACGGCATCGACACCATCGCGCTCACGAAGCTGGACGTTCTCGACAAGTGCGAGACGGTGAGGATCTGCACGGGCTATCGCTACCGCGGTGATCTCATCACCGAGTTCCCGGAAGACGAGACGTCGCTGGCCGCCTCCGTGCCCGTGTACGAGGATCTGTCCGGCTGGATGACGCCGACGACGGGCGCGAAGCTCGAGAGCGACCTTCCCGCGAAGGCGCGCCGCTACATCGAGCGCCTGGAAGAGCTGACCGGCGTGCCGTTCTGCATGATCTCGACGGGGCCGCAGCGCGACGAGACGATCCTCTGCGACGACTCGCCGCTGATGCGCTGGTTCCCGTCGGTGCGGTCGAGCTTGCTCTAAGGCGGTAGAATCCGGAGGACGCCCCGCGAGCCGGTAGCTCAGTTGGTAGAGCAGCGGGCTTTTAACCCGTTGGTCGAGGGTTCGAGTCCCTCCCGGCTCACCAAATCTTTCATATCCTTGACGGGTCGAACTCGACGATGTACGTACATCGGATGGTCAGAACCCAGCTCTATCTCGACGAGGCGATCCACCGCCGCCTGCAGGCGCTCGCGCGCCGTCAGGCCGCACCCTGTCGGAGCTGGTGCGCGAGGCCCTGGCGAAGACGTACGGGAAACCCCACGCCGGCGAGCGCGAAGTGACCCTGCGAGCCATCGACGGACTATGGCGCGATCGAGACGAGATCGGCGACAGCACCGTGTACGTGAGGCGGCTCCGCCGCGATACGCATCGTCTCCGTCGGCCGGAGCGCTGACGGGCGTCCTTCTGGACTCCGACGTCATTATCGACGTCCTCCGCGGCCGAGCCCAGACCGCCGCCGTGCTGCGCGGGATCGAGGCGGACGGGATCCCGACGTACTGCTGCGCCATTTCCTGGGCCGAGGTCTTCGCTGGCATGCGGCCGGGCGAGGAGACTCGGACCGAAGGATTCTTCGACGCGCGTGGTGAGATCACGATCGACGCGATGACCGGGCGCCGCGCAGGCGCCTATCTGTCGCGGTACGCGCGGTCTCACGGCCTGGAGATCGCCGACGCCCTCGTCGCGGCCGCTGCCAGCACCGCCGGGTTGCATCTCTGGACGCTGAACGTGCGGCACTATCCGATGGACGACCTGCGCCTCTACCGGCGACCCGCTCCCTGATCAGTTCGTTATCGTCACGTCCCGGTACGCCGCCAGGCGTCGCAACACCCACCCTGCCACAAAGGCCGCGATGAAGATGACCGCAACCAGCCAGATCAAGTACCCGAGAAACACGAGCAGCCCCGGCCGCTCGGGCAGCGCGGACACGGGCACGCCGTTGGTTCGTTGACCCTGGATCAGGATGTCCGGCGCCGACGGGCTCCACCAGAGCTTGATCGTCTTGCCGGGCGCGAATTCGTCGTCGCCTTGTTCGCCCACCAGATAGCGCTCGCCCACCTTGCGCGCGCTCACGAGGTGCGCATCGCCGGTCGTGCTCAATGTGCCGGTGATGTAGGGCACGCCGACGTTGGGACGCGCCTCGACCATGCGATAGTCGATCTGGCGATAGCTGCCGCCCCAAATGACGTGGATGCCGGACACGACCAGACCTACGATCGCCGGCCATGCACAGAGCACGGCCACGGCGAACACCAGCACCTGCGGATTGAAGCGCATCCGCGCCGCGAACCGCATCCGGCCCCCGGGTGGGTCGATGCTCGAGTCGGCCATTG
>JBGOTH010000426.1:0-3648 GCA_041476345.1 Methylomirabilia bacterium | reverse complement strand
TCTTGCTTGCCGACGAGCCCACGGGCAATGTCGACGACGTGAACGGGGCCGTGATCCTCGCGGCGTTGCGGGCGCGGGCGCGCGCTGGAAGCGCCGTGGTCGTCGTCACCCATCGACACGACGTCGCGCGGGATGCCACCCACGTGCTCGAGCTTCGCGCCGGACGGCTCCACGCCGTCACGGCCTGACAAAAAGGAGGACGCATGCTCAAGACGTTGACCATCGTGCTCATCGCGGCGCTGCTCGGCGGCACCGGTCACGTGTTTCTCGCCAAGAGCATGCGGCCCGTGGGGGACCTCACGGAAGCATCCAGCGATCGTCTGGGCGGGATGATCCTGCGCGCTGTCTCGAACCCGTGGCTCATTCTCGGAGTCGCGCTGCAGGCGTCGTTCTTCTTCATCTACCTGACGCTCTTGACCCGCGCCGACGTGAGTCTCATTCTGCCGCTGACCGCGATGGATTACATCGTGGTCGCCATCCTCGCGCAGTACGTGCTCGGCGAAACCGTCACCATCGTGCGGTGGGCCGGAATGGGCCTGATCGTGACGGGCGTCGGGCTGCTCTCGAAGACTTAGCGCGCGGCGGCCAGGAGCTCGCCCACCGTCGTGAGCTCGTACCCGGCGGCGCGCACGCCGGCGATCATCGCGGGGAGGGCGGCCACGAGCCGCGCGGGGGCGCCGGGCGTGCCCTCGGCATCGTGGAGATCGACGATCGCGCCAGGATGCGCGCGCCGCACGACGTACGAAGCCTGGGCCTCCGCATCCGACCGTCGCAATCCTTCTGGCTGGATCGACCAGAACACCGGGCGAAGCTTGCGGGCGCGGAGCAGCGGAAACATCGCCGCGTTGACCATGCCCCACGGCGGGCGAAAGAATCGGGGCGTCGCCCCGCTCAGGTCCGTGATCGTGGCTTGCGCGCGGTCGATCTCCTCCGCCGTCCGGCGCGGGCCGCAGAGCCAGAGGCTTCTGTGCGACCACCCGTGACTCGCCACCTCGTGACCGGCGGCCGTGATCGCGCGTACCGTCGCGGGTGCGCGCGCGGCGCGCTCGCCCACCAGGAAAAAGGTCCCGCGCGCATCGTGCGCGGCGAGCGTGTCGAGCACGCGTGGCGTCCACTCGGCGTCCGGGCCGTCGTCGAAGGTGAGAGCGATGCGGCGGCCGGCGATCCGCGGGCCGCGATGCACGCAGAGCGGCGTCGCGAGATGCGCGACCCACGCGTAGCCGAGCCAGAGGGCGCCTGCTCCGAGGCCGAGGCGAACGATCACGTCACATCATAGACTGGACCGCATGGCCGGGTTGACGCGCGCGAGCCGAGCCGGTAGGGTTCTGTTGTCGTTTCCCGAGCGTGGACGATTAGCTCAGTTGGCAGAGCACCGGCCTCACATGCCGGGGGTCACTGGTTCAAGTCCAGTATCGTCCACCATCAAAAATTCGGGGCGCGGTGACAAGCCGCGCCCTTGTCTTTTGTCCGTGTGCGAAGTTACATATGAGGCCCACATGGTTGCAACGGCGAAGGACATCATGGCACTCCACAGGTACTTCATGTGGGGCGGGGAGATGGCTGGGCACTACCGCACATTGCGAGACGAAGCGCGTAGTGATCAAGAGCGTGTCGACGCCAACTTCCTTCGCCCGTATATGCCTTACTGGTTCGCCACGACGTACATTCTCATCGAGGGATGGAAGCGGCTTCAACTTGAGGACGTCACAGTCGATGCCCTGCTCTCGAAGCAAGAGTACGTCAAGCTGGTGAAGCGCTATCGGCACGGTGTTTTTCACTTCCATCCCGAGTACTACGATCCGAAGTTCCGAGAAATGTGGGATCGCGGTCATGAGTCAGCGGACTGGGTGCTGGATGTCTGGAACGCGTTCGACCGCTTCTTCCGAGCATGGTTCGAGGCACAGAGACAGGCTGGTGTGCTGCCACCACTCTCCCTGTCCTCGCCACCCTAATCTTCCTGAGGAGACTGACAACGACCGTGGTGACGCCTGACGCCGCAGTCAGATCGTGAAGGCTCTGCGCTATGCGCACCAAGCGTCACACGGCATGGCCGACGAAGTGCGCGTCTTGTCGGGAGTCCTCAGCGTCGGCATTGACGTGAGGGCGCGGGTAGCCCGCGTTCAGTACTAGATGATCCGCGCAAGAATCATCGCCCTCGTCCTCGGCTTTGTACTGCAAGCTAAGACGACACCTGTGACGGCGAACGCGCAGGGGTGGTACATGCTGTATCCGCCGTTCACACGTGAAAGCGGCGGCGTAGACGCGAACGCGCCTATACCGTCGTGGATTCAGGGCAGCGCATTCGACTCGGCCGTGGACTGCGAACGGGCGCGACAGCAATTCGCTCAAGACCTTCGCGCCGACACGCCGGACAAGATTGCCGAGCTTGCTCGCCGCCGGGCGATGTTCGACGTGTTGAATGCGCCGAATATCCCGGACCGCGAGCGCATGCTGGGAAAGCTAGAGACACACTATCGGCGACGCTTGGAAGAAGGAGCTAAAGCACGGACTGAGAAGGCAGCTGTTGAGTCCATGTTGGGCGCGGTGTGCATTTCCGCCGCCGATCCGCGTTCTCGCGCCGAAGCCGCGATGACCGACAGCGGATGGACGCTAACAGCGATAAAAGAGATAGGGGCGAGCACAGTGGGCTGGGTGGCGATGATTGCCTTCTGCGCGCTATCTTTGACGCCGTGGCGACTCCTCCTGTGCCGGGCCGGTGCATCTGGTGTCGTTGTTCGGCCGCGTCCGGCTACAGCGATGAGAGCCACGTCCTGCCCAACGCGATCGGGAACCGTGACCATGTTCTGCCCCCTGGCGTCGTCTGTCTCTCGTGCAATAACTACTTCAGCCGTGACGTCGATACTGCGTTGCTGAATTTCGCTCCGCTCGCTATGACGGCGACGCTCCTTGAGGCGATGAACCCGCGCAAAGACCGGCTGTTCCGCGGGCTGATCCTTGGGAAGGTTCCGATCCCCGAGGCATCACCGAAGTAGTCGACGTGTCCATCGGTGTGAAGGCCCCAGCCACGCTCATCATCGATCTGCGTCAGCCGGTGACGTGCCACCACGAGGACGTCTACTCAACGAAGAGGCTGCGCTTTTTGTCCCGCGCCATCCACAAGCTGGCGTTCGAGTCGATCGCGCTGGGACTATACGTGTTGGGAAACCAAGGATCGGTCGACCTCTTTTCTTCGGAGTTCGACCAGGTTCGTCGGTGGGTCCGGTATGGCGAGCCCCAGGCGGCGGCGCGGCCGTGGCTGTGGTGGTTTCCTACTCAAGAGCAGCTTGTGCAGGGATGGCGAGTTGAGCCGTTGCAGCGATGGCAAGGAAGCGGGTACGCGCAGCTGCGTGTCTTCGGCCACTGGTTCGTCGCTGATCTATCGAGCGCACCGGCAGACGTCATAGGGGTCCTCGTAGGGATGGACCGAGTCCCGGGCGTTGTCTGTCTGAGCGATGAGATTTCTCTCATGATTGCCACGTCTGCGATCGGGAGTGCGCCATAGTCCGTCCGTGGAAGCTTCGGCACCGCGCACTCGCGTTTTCGTCGCCGCCCTGGGTGGAGCTCTACGTCGACACCGTGGAGCTGCCGGACGGAAGCGTCCACGAAGATTTCCATCGGATCGTCCTGCCGGAATTCGCCGTGATCGTC
>JBGOTH010000425.1:0-3650 GCA_041476345.1 Methylomirabilia bacterium | reverse complement strand
TGCCCCCGTTTGGTGGACAGTTGACAGCCAAGGTCGGTTGGGCCTCGTTGGGCGGTTCCGGAGGTTCCGGTACGGTGGCGAACGCGCTTTCTCCAGGATCTTCCGGTTCCGGCGCCCCGGAGATAGCTGGAAGAAAATGACGCATTCCGGAAGGCCTTCGCGGGATGTCGTTGCCCGCTATTGGAAGGTCGCCGAAATCGGTGCGATTGTCGTATGCGCGCTCTGCGGCATCGCCGCCGGCGCGTTATGGATGTACTACGACTACACACGACCTCCAATTCCGGACGTCGGGGCCGGGAGGATCTATCGACTGAACACCCACGGATCGATTGTGTATCCGAGTCGCACAGAGAACATCCTCCTCTGGACTGCATCGGCAATAGCGGTCTCGTGTGGGCTCGGGGCGATATGGATCGATTTCTACAAGCGGCCGTTGCGAAAGCACACACTCCGCTGAACCTCTGACGTTTCAAAGGAACCGGTAGGGTGCGATGCTGCTCCCGACAGGCGGCGCTGGCATCGGCCGCGCAATGAACCACCGAGCCGCCGCCGTCTCTGTAGGATGGAACGGATGTCGTGTGCCTTGGATGGCAGTCGGGGATGAGAGGAACCGGCACGGACATCGTGCGAGTAGGATTGCCCTGGTGGTTCAGGGCTTTCATGGTCATCGTGCCGACCGGGCTCCTCGCCATACTCGTCGTCGCGCTGGTCGGCAGTCCGTGGCCCGAGGTCACCGCGGATCGTCTCGTTCCTGGCCTCGTGTTCGTCGCGATCATCGGCGGGCTGTTCGCGGTCCTTCCTCTGATCCTGGCGTCGTACATCGCCGATGCACGGGGTCTGACGCGACGGGGTCCGTTCGGACGTCGCACGTTCATCGCGTGGGCGGACATCGCGGCGGTCCGACGATCTTCCGTAGCGCGCGACGTGGTGACCGTCGTCGGGCATGCCGGCGAGCGCATCGCGATCTCGAAAGGAATGCCCCGCTTCGACCGGCTCGTGGACGCGATTCGATCCCGCCAGCCAACCCGGCGCCGCGATTCCGCACGACGGTGACGACCTACTCCCCCGCCCTCGACGGTATCCGCGCGATCGCCGTCCTCGCGGTGATGGCGTATCACTCGGGCCTTGCCCGTGGCGGGTACCTCGGTGTCGACGTGTTTTTCGTCCTTAGCGGCTTCCTGATCACCGGGCTGTTGCTCGAAGAGCGGCGGAGCAGTGGGGGCGTCAATCTCCGTAATTTCTACGCACGGCGCGCCCTGCGTCTCCTTCCAGCGTTGTTCGTATTCCTGATCGTCTGGACGACCGTGCTGCTCGTGACCGTCCCACCCACCTATTGGAAATACGTGGGCACGTACGTGGCAGCAGTCCTCTTTTACGCCGCGAATTGGGCGGCGATCTCAGGGCTTCCCATGGGGATATTTCTTCACACGTGGTCGCTGGCCGTCGAAGAGCAGTTCTACCTCGCGTGGCCGCTGGTCGCGGGCCTCCTGAGTCTCTCGCGCCGACCCCTTTGCGTTGCTGGTGCGCTCGCGGCGGCCGCTACCGCCACCGCTGGGTGGCGTTGGTACCTTTCCAACCACGCTGCATCGTGGAGACGTATCTACATGGCGAACGATACGCATGCCGATGGCTTACTGCTGGGTGCCGCGGTCGCCTTCCTCATCGTCAACGGCGGCTGGTTCAGTCGTCTACGACGCCCCGAGCTCGGCGCGCTCGCGGGGGCGGCCCTCGTCAGTCTGCTGGTCGCCACCCCGCTGGTGCCCTACTACGCTCACGGAGTCACTATGGCAGTCGCGGTGGCGACGGCGGTCGTCATCCTTGACGTGTTGGCGGAAACGTCTTGGCTGCGACGACTCCTGGGACTGCGGTGGCTCGCCGCCACCGGTCGGATTTCGTACGGACTCTACCTGTGGCACTTCCCGGTGTTCCTGTACTGGGGCGCACTGAAGTTGTTCTCCGGCGAGGCTCCTGCGTCACTTCAGGTGCTAGTCCTGGCGTGGGCCACTACGTTTGCCGCGGCCGGAGTCTCCTACATTGCGGTCGAGGCCCCAGCACTGCGCTACAAGGCGCGATTCCGCTGAGTTCCCGCTTCGATTGACGGACCTGCCGGCCGGTGTTATTTGTCTAGACATCCTGACAGTACCGGAGGCCCCGGTGAATTACCGCGCTGGTATCCCGCGCTATCTCCAGATCGCCGACGACGTCCGCCGCGAGCTCCGCGGTGAAGGGGAGCAGATCCCGTCGGAGCACGCGTTGTGCGCACGCTACAAGGTGAGCCGTCCCACCATCCGCCAGGCGCTGGACGTCCTCGTGCAGGAAGGGCGGATCTATCGCCACGCCGGCCGCGGCACGTTCTCGACGGCGGTGACCGGTGATCCGCGCATGCGGGTGATCGGATCGCTCGACGACATGATGGCGCTCGCGGAGGAAAACTGGTTCAAGCTCATCTCGCGGGAGTTCGTGCGGGTGCCGCCGAACATCGCGCAGGCGCTCAAGATCCCGCCCGGGTCGCTCGGCTACCGCGTGATCGGGGTCCGCCACTCGGACAACGGCCCGTTTCAACACGTCACCGCATGGCTGCCGGAAGCGATCGGCAAACTGGTCGTCGACGAGGACGTCTCCAAGAGCTCCCTCGTCGCCGCCGTCGAGCGTCACCTCGGCATCGAGGTGAAGTTCCTCGAGCAGGTGGTCGACGCGGCACTCGCGCCGCGTCACGTGGCCGAGCTGCTGCAGCTGCGGCCGCGCACGCCGCTGCTCCTCTTCGAGCGGACGTACATCGCCGCCAACGGCGCGCCCGTCGTGCACGCGGTCACGTACCAGACGGGCCGGCGTTATCCCTACCGCGTCATCCTCTCCCAAGCCGACCGCCGCGCTTAGGCAGATCGATGATAACGGCGCATCTGCTTCGTTGGCTCGCGCACGCCTCCCTGCGACGTACAGGAGTACGTCTCGGTCGTCCTGCACTCGCCGCCTCGCATCTGCACCCTTCTCATCGATCTGCCGAGCCGCGCTGGTAGGCGCGCTTGAGCTACCGCGTTGGGTTCGACGTCGGGGGCACGTTCACCGACTTCGTCCTGCAGTCCTCCACGGGGGAGTTGCACACCGCGAAGCGGCTCACGACCTATCCGGATCCCTCGGAGGCGTGTCTGGCCGGGCTCGATGAGCTGGTGGACCGCGCCGGTGTGAGCTGGGGGGATCTCGCGCAAGCCGTCCACGGCACCACGCTCGGCTCGAACGTCGTCATCGAGCGCAAGGCGCGCGGCATCGGCCTCATCACGACGCGCGGCTTCCGCGACGTGCTGATCATCGGGCGCGAGAAGCGTTACCAGGTCTACGACCTCCAGATCGAGAAGCCGGCGCCGCTGATTCCGCGCCGGCTCATCGGGGAGGTGACCGAGCGCGTGCTCGCCGACGGCTCCGTGCGCGATCCGCTCGACGAAGCCGACGCGCGCCGCGCGATCCGCGAGCTCGTCGCCCGCGGTGTCACCACGCTCGCCGTGTGCTTCCTGCACGCGTACCTGAATCCCGCGCACGAGAAGCGGATCGCCGAGCTCTGCGCCGACGAAGCGCCGGGCGTCAGAGTGTCCCTGTCACACGAGGTCTCGCCGACCTTCCGCGAGTACGAGCGGACGTCGACCACCGTGGTGAAC
>JBGOTH010000424.1:0-3662 GCA_041476345.1 Methylomirabilia bacterium | reverse complement strand
GGCCACGCGCGCCCGCGTGCTCATCGCGCGCGAGGTGCTCGCCGCGCTCGAGCGCTTCGACCTGCTGCTGACGCCGACGCAACCCGGCCCCGCCGCGCGCATCGCGAGCGGCCAGCGGCCGGTCACCAGCAAGGAAGACGCGGGCGGGCGATTCTTCACGCGGCGCTCGTACACGACACCGTTCAATCTCGCCGCGACGCCGGCGATCTCGATCCCGTGCGGCTTCACGAAGTCCGGGCTGCCGATCGGTCTTCAGCTCGCGGGGCGCCGGTACGACGAGGCCACCGTGCTGCGCGCGGCGTGGGCGTACGAGCAGGCGACGCCGTGGCGCGAGCGTCGCCCGCCCAGCCTTTAGCCCGTCCATGCGCATCGTCGCGTGGAACATCCGAGCCGGCGGCGGCACGCGCGCCGGCGGGATCGCGCGCCAGATCGCGCGCTGGGCGCCGGACCTCGTCACGCTCTCAGAATTTCGGGCGACGCCGCCGAGCCGCGCGCTCGCCGCGGATCTCGCGTCGCGCGGGTTCCCCTACCAGCTCACCTCCGCCATCACGGCGTCGCCGAGCGTCAACGCTCTCCTCATCGCCTCGCGCTGGCCATTGCGCCGAATGCGATTCCGTGCCGGGCCTTCAGAGCCCGGGCGCTGGCTCGCGGCCGCGGTGGCGGCGCCGGTCCCGATCGTCGTCGGCGCGATGCACGTGCCGAACCGCGCGAGCGGACGCAAGTACCCCTTCCTCGACGCGGTACTGCGCTGCGCGCGCACGTGGCGTCACGGCGCGGCACTTCTCGTCGGCGACACGAACTCGGGCCGGCGCGGCCTCGACGAGCAAGTGTCCACGTTCAACGCGATCGAGGAAGGGTGGATCGACGGACTCGACGGTTGCGGATGGCGTGACGCCTTCCGGCATCTCTACGCGGATGCGCGCGCCTACACGTGGCACGCACCGAACGGCGGCAACGGATTCCGCATCGACCACGCGTTCGTGAACGACGCGCTGCTCGGGCACTTGAAGGAGGCGTCGTACGTCTGGGGCGGTGCCGCGCACCGGCGCCGGCGCACGCGCCTCAGCGATCACGCGGCGCTGCTGGTCGACCTCACGTAGCCTGGATTGTTCCTGAGCAGGCCGCGAGTGCGTCGGTCGCGATCTCGGTGTCGATCAGGAACTCGTACGCGTGGCGGCCCTTGATGAACCCGCCCGCGAGGAGAATCCCCTGGAGCCGCTCGTAGCCGGGGCGATCGAGGCGCGGATCGTCGGGCCACGTGCCCTGCGCCCGATAGCGCGCGACGATACGCGCGAGCAGCGGCTGCGCGATGTCGGGAAACGCCGGGGCGATGACGCGCGCGACGTCGTCCGCGGATGCTTGCGCCAGCCACCGCTGCGCTCCGTGGAACGCGCGGACGAGGCGCACGAAATCCGCGCGGTCCTCGCGTAGGCGCGGCTGCGTGGCCATGAGCGAGCTGAACGGCACCGGCCCCGTCGCAACACCCATCGATGCCACGAGATATCCCGCCTTCTCCGCCACCAGCTGATCGACCACCGGCGGCCCGCACTCCAGGAAGTCGGCGCCGCCCGCCTTGAACTTCGCGATCGATTCGGGAACGCCGAGGTCACGGATGAACACCACCTGGACTGGATCGACACCTCCGCGTCGCAGGACCGACAGCATGCACTGATACGGCGTCGGCGCTCCGCCGAACGAGATGACCGTGCGTCCCTCGAGATCCTTCCACGCGAAGTGCCGCCGCGGCTCGCGGCTCAGCAGGAAGAAGCCGTTGCGATCGTTCACCGCCGCAAAGTGCACGATGGGCGGCCCGCCTTTGTCGACGAGCCCGAGGCTGCGCATGATCCCGGACACCGCGAAATCCGCGCGGCCTTCGAGCAGGGCTTCGGCGGTCCCGGTGCCCGCCGCGGTCACGAGGGTCACGTCGAACCCGGCGTTCGCGAAGTGACCGCCGTGCACGGCCACGAGGGCGGGCGCGTAGAACGGCGAGCGAAAGGGTTCCATCATTGTAAGGACGCGGGCCCCGGGCTTCGCCACGCCCGCGCCTCCTTGTGAATGTGGCGCTGTATCAGGCATTGGCCTCTCCCACAGGACGTTTGAGGTATTTTCCCGACGGAGCGCCGATCACCTGCTTGCCGTCGAAGACGAGGCGGCCGCGCAGCAGCGTGTGCGTCGGCCAGCCCTTCACGCGCATCCCGGCGAACGGCGTGAAGTCCTGCGCGGACTGCAGGACGCCGGGCGAGATCACCTGCTCGCGCTCGGGATCGACGACCACCAGATCGGCGTCGCTGCCCACCGCGATCGCGCCCTTCCGCGGGAACAGGCCGAACGCGCGCGCCGGGTTCGCGCTCGCCAGCTCGACGATGCGCGAAAGCGCCAGGCCGCGACGCGGACCCTCGGACAACAAATACGGATAGAGCAGCGCGGTGCCGCCGAAGCCGGGCAGCGCGGACCAGAAATCGCCTTCCTTCTCCTCTTCCGAGCAGCACGCGTGGTCGCTCACGACGGTGTCGATGCGCCCGTCGAGGACGGCCGCCCACAGCGCTTCGCGATCCGCGGCGGATCGAATCGGCGGATTCACCTTGCCGCCCACGCCCGCGGTCTCGTACGTGAGCGCGAGGTGATGGAGCGTCGTCTCCAGCTTGATGTCGAGGTGCGGGTGCTGCCGTCGTCCCTCCGAGCCCGCGGTCATCGCCTCCGCGCTGGACAGATGCAGGAGGTTCACCGGGCAGCGCGTCGCTTCGGTCAGCACGAGCGCCTCGGCGATCGACAGCTGCTCCGTCAACGGGGGGCGCGCCTTGTGATAGGCCTCGAGCCCCGTCGCGCCGACCCGCCGCGCGTCCTCGATGAACACGCGCAGCAGCTCCGCCTGCTCGCAGTGCAGGCTGAGCGAGATGCGCCCGCGCCCGCCGTACTTCGTCGAGGCCGCCGCCACCTGCCCCATGAGGCGATAGAGATGGCCGAGGTCGTACGAGTCGGACATCGTGTAGTCGGTGCCGCGCGTCGAGTCGGAAGTGAGGTTGAGACCCTTGTAGAACATGTAGTACTTGAACGAGGCGACGCCCTGCTCGCCGACGAGCCAGTCGACCTCGTCGAGCTGGTCCGTGGTCATGATGCCGAGGTGGTACCCGAAATCGGTGTGCGCGTGTCCTTCCGTCGCTGCCACCACCTCCGGGAAGATCGTGCGGTACGGGCCGCTCTTGTTGAGATAGTGGCTGCCCGTGCGGAAGTAGCTCACGACGGTCGTCACGCCGCCGGCGAGGGCGGAGCGCGTCTCGCTCTCCGCATCGCGCGCGAGATCCCGATAGATGCCGATGTGAAAGTGCGAATCGACGGCGCCGGGGAGCACCAGCCTGCCCCGCGCGTCGATCACCTGCGCGGCGTCGCTCGCGGCAATGGCATCCGCCAGGGCGGCCACGCGACCGTCGCGCACGCCCACGTCGCAGCGCACCGCACCCAGGGAGGGCATCACGACGGTGCCGTGGAGGATCGCGGTGTCGTAGCGGGGCATCGCGCGGAGCCTAGCATTCCTTGACGGAACGCGCGACTGTGCCCAGCCTGAATTATTCATGAACGCGGCCGGGAGTGTGCCGGCTCCTGTCCTCGCCGAGGTGAGGACGGTGGGCCGGGGTGGACGGCCGACATCCGCAGCCGCCTCGGCG
>JBGOTH010000423.1:0-3666 GCA_041476345.1 Methylomirabilia bacterium | reverse complement strand
GTGCTGCAGGCCGTCCCACGCGTCCTCCGCGTCGTGGTGCGGATAGTCCGACGACCAGATCGCGACGTCCTGGAACACGTCCCACAGGCGATAGACCAGCGTCTCGTCCGACTCGAAGCCGATGAAGCAGCGCTCGTTGAATACGTCGACGGGGTCGCGATCAATCGGTTGTCGCGCTGGATTCGACGGCGGTGTAGCGCGCTTACTCGATGCAGCTCAGGGTTCCGAACCCGTAGTGGTCGTCGTAGCGCCAGGGCGGCGGCAGCGGGCCCGCCGTCGGCAGCGTGGCGTCCGCTCCGCCGTGGAGGCCGATCGTCGAGCCGCGCAGCACCTTCTTCGTAGGCAGACCGATCACGCGCGCGACGGCGGGCGCCTCGGGCACAGCCAGCGTGACGTTCTTGAAAAAGCTCGTGCTCACGATCGCGTCGGCCTCGGGCAGCGGCTCGAGCATGGTGGGCGCGCCATCCGTCGCATCGTCTTCGCTGGTGAGAAACACGGTCTTGATGCCGAGCCGCTCGCAGGCCTGGATGCTGCGGATCACCTCGATGAACTCGTTGCCCCCGGCGTCCCACGTCACCACCGCGCCCTGGGCGCCGAGCTGCTTCGCGAGCTTGGCCGTCTGGTTGGCCATGAGCTGCTTCTCCGTCTGCGTGGTCCACTCCGTGCGCAGCGAGATCACGCCGAGGAAGTTCCAGTCCCGGCCGTGGCGGCGATAGAGGTCGAGGAAGAGCGGGTTGTTCGCCACCGTCCACGACATGGCGAAGGCCGTCCGATACGGTCCCGTGAGCGCGCCGTCGAGAATCTCGTTCGGATGGAGGTACCACGGCGGCGTGAGCTGAGTGAGGCCGTACGTGGTCGTGCAGAACGCCGTCGGTGAGCCCGACATGGCCTGCGGCGAATGCACACACCAGATGTACACGACGCGCGGGAGCGACGGGTCCACCGGCGCGAGCTCGAACACCTCGCGCTCCGGCGGGGTGAGCGAGCGCACCGCTTCGCCGAGCCGATCCGCGACGGTCAACGCGGCCTTGTGCACCGCGTAGTTCTTGATCTCTTCGGCGAGGCTCGCATCGGGCTCGACGACCAGACAGACGTTGATGAGGTCGCGATAGGGGTACATGTCGCCGTAATGCCCCGACATGTCGAGGTAGGTCTCGACGAAGTCGCCGCCGGCGTCGTGCCAGTTGACGCTCGACACCTCGACGACCCCGAGGCCGGCGAGACGGTGCGTGCGCCCCGTGCCGACCGTGGCGATGTCGCGCCCGCAGATGCCCGGATAGCAGACGCCCGGTCCCTCCACCTTGATCCGGGGCTCGATCACGTCGCGCACCGGCCAGATCCGCACGGACTCGCCCGGCCGCGCGATCTCGAGCTCGGCCGTCGCGATGCGCGGGTCCTGCCGCACCGCCGCCAGGACGGCGTCGCGATCCACCGTGAGGCGTCCCGCGTCGTAGCGCGTCGTCCGACCGAAGGCGACGTCGTGCACCGGGAAGGTTCCCATCTCAAGACGCATGGGCGGCGTCCTTGTCCATGCCTGGCGCCATCGGATCGAACAGCGTCGGCCCGGGCACCGCGACGGTCAGCGCCTCGAGCGCCGTCCGCACGATGCGCATGCCGAACGCGTAGTCCTTTTCGGGACTCAGCGTGGGGTCGCCGCACACGTGCTCGATGCGCGCGCCGCGGATCACGCGGTTCGCCCCGGTGGTCAACGCGAAGTTGTAGATGGCCGAGATCATCCCCACCGGGATGCCGACCCGTTCGATCTCTTTCGCGATCGTTGCGCCGCAACGATTGCAGGTCCCTCAGGTGGCGACGAGCAGCGCGCCGTCGACTCCCCCCGCCTTCAGGTCCGCGGCGATGCTGCGGCCGTGCCCGGCCGACACCGCGACCGGCGTGCTGACGCCGGGCAGCGCGTAGATGTGCTCGTGGACCGTGCCGATGACGCCCTGCCGCTCGAGATCGCGCAGGAAAGAGAGCGGCAGGATGTAGTTCGGGTTGCTGTTGACGATGTGATTGAAGTAGCCGGCGTGGTAGGCCTCCCAGTCCTTCGGCGAGAGCGACTCGAGCTCGCCGACCGTGTGCCGGTGATAGCGCGGGGCGTTCGCCGACACTTGCTTGTCGGGATTGCCCTTCCGCACGAGACCGCCGGTCGTCACCATGGCGATGCGGGCGTGCGCGAGGTCGGCGATGGGCGGTGCCGGAGACACGCGCTCGGGTGGGGCGTACGGCACCTCCGACCGATAGGGCCGACCGTGGAGCTTGTCGAGCAGCATGTCGAGCGCGCGCTGATACCCCGGGCGCCCGCGGTCGTGGACGAGGCGCCGGCCCTGCGGCAGATAACCATCCACCTCGGCCGGCCCCAGCGTTTCGCGACGCCCGAGGCGGCGTGCCAGCGGCACCAACGCCTCGAGCGCGGCGGGCATGGACGTGGTCGACGCGCCCGTGGGCACGATGTAGATTCCGCGCCGCGCGGCCGACGCACCCGGATTCTCGGAGTGCATCGCGGCGATCGCGGCGATGCCTCGGGCGCGCGCGACCTCGCACACGTGCGCGCAGGCCAGGCCGTACCGCCCCGAGCCGAACGCCGGCCCCGCGATGAGGACGTCGGGTTTCAGCCGATCGAGCTCGGCCACGACGGAGCGCGCGAGATCCTCCGCGTGCTCGCTCGCGAAGTTGTCACCACAGATGATGGTGGCCTCGATGCGCGCGCCGTCCCCCAGCGCCGTCTCGAGGACGCGGCCGGGCCCCACCGCGCCGGCCCGCACCGTCACGCCGACGTGCGCCTGGTCCTCGCCGCCGATGCCTCCGAAGAACTGGTTCACGTAGTGCACGACGCGAAGCGGACCGCTCATGGCGTCACGTCCTCCTGAGGCCCTCGCCATTCTAGCCGGAGCCACACCGGCCGCGCCTCGAACCTACGGAAGGAGGTCGGCGACGCGAATGTCCGCGGACGGCGCGGCGAGCGGCGCAATGATCGCGTCGGCTCCGAGCGTCTCGATCGCCGCATAGCCCCAGTGCCGCCGGGCCGGGCCTGGTCTCGCCGGCTCGCGGCGGACTTCGAGCACGCCATCGACGAGGTCGACGATCCAGTAGTCCGCGATCCCTGCGCGTGCGTAGGCCGCGGCCTTTCGTCCTCGGGCCACGCGCAAGCCCGACAGTGCGACCTCGACGATGAGCGCCGGGCGCCGCGGATGCGCATCGACGTAGTCCCGCGGCGAGCCACGAACGACGCACACGTCCGGTTCCGGCTCAGACCGCTCGCCAAGAATGATCGGGCTCTGTACCTGAACGAACCACCCGTCTCCGAACGCCCGCTCCACCGCCTTCGCCACGAGAAGCACCGCCGTCCTGTGCGGGCTCGACTGCGGCTCCTTCACGAGCAACAATCCATCGAGCAGCTCGATCGGGTCGTCCTCGTCGAGGAAGCCGTGGTCGATCAACCGCTCGTACTCGTGGCGGGTCCAGCGATGCAGGACCGGCTGCTGCGCGTACTCCATGGGATGAAGGTAGACTACCTCGACTCCTGAAAGGAGCGACCATGGCGATTCCCGCAACCATGACGGCGACGGTCCTCGTCGCGCCGCACCGATTCGAGCTGATGGAGCGCCCGGTGCCCGTGCCGGGGGACGAAGACGTCCTCGTGCAGGTGCGCGCCTGCGGCATCTG
>JBGOTH010000422.1:0-3684 GCA_041476345.1 Methylomirabilia bacterium | reverse complement strand
CCTGGTTCACCGCGAGCATCGTCGCCTCGCGGTCGCCGGCCATCGTGATGCGCGCGGCGTCGTGCAGGAGCAGCCGCGCGGCGCGAATGGCCGTGCCGACCTCCGCCACCGTGCGCTGGACGAGCGGATGCTCGGCGATGGACGTGTTGCCGGGCTTCTGCGTCTTCGTCTTCGCCATCTCGACCATGAACTCGTAGGCGGCTTCGCCGATGCCGAGGTACACCGCCGCGTAGCCGAGACCGAACATCTGCAGGTCGATGGTCAGGAACTGTCCCGGCAGGCCGACGACGTTGCCCGCGTCCACCGCGCAGTCGTAGCGAATGGTATGGCTGATCGTGCCGCGCATGCCCGTGGCGTTCCACACGCCCTCGATCTTCACGCCGGCGTCGGTGCGCGGAATGAGCGCCGAGATCACGCCCTCCTTCGCGGTGGTGTGCCCCTCGAGGATCCCGGTGATGAAGTAGTAGTCGGCGGCGTCCCCGAGCGAGCAGAACTGCTTCAGCCCGGCCACGTGGTAGCCGCCGCCTTCCGTTTTCCTGAACACCGTGTTCAGCACGAACTTGTCGCGAAAGCTCTGCTCCGGCTCGCTGGTGATCGAGGCGATGAGCGCGCCGCGCTGCACGACGTCGCCGAAGAAGCGGCGCTTCTGCGCCTCGGTGCCGAGGGCGGCGAGGAACGCGGTGACCGTGGAGTGCATGTTGAACGTGAGCGCAGTCGCCGAGCAGCCGCGGGCGATCTCGCGTAGCGCGTGCGCGTAGGTGATCGCATCCACGCCGAGCCCGCCGTAGGCCTTCGGCACCGTGAGCGGCAGGAGGCCTTCGCGATGAAGGTCCGCGTAGTTCTCGTACGGGAAGGACGACTCCGCGTCGTACTTCGCCGCCCGCGGCGCGAAGCGCTCGCGCGCGAGCCGCGCGACGCGGCCGATCAGGGCGGACTGCTCGTCGGTGAGGGGCGGGAGTGGGAACATGCGGCTATGATAGCGCGTCACCTCGACACCCCCGGTGCCGCCGACGAGGCTGGCTGATTCATGAGCGTGGCCTGGAGCGTGCCGGCGACATCCGCAGCTGAGGTGAGGGCGTGGGCCGGGTGGACGTCCTCCTGTCCTCGCCGAGGCGGCGGCGGATGTCGGACGTCCACCCGGCCCACGCCCTCACCTCAGCGAGGACAGGAGCCGGCACGCTCCGGGCCGCGCTCATGAATCAGCCAGCCTAGAGGGAGATCCGCGCATGAAGAGTCTTGGCGTCCTGCTCGCGGTGTTGCTCCTGTGTGCCATGACCGCCACCGCGCAGCCGCCCGTCGAGCGCGGTCGCTATCTCGTCGAAGGGATCGCTGCTTGCGGCAACTGTCATACGCCGAAGGGCCCGCAAGGCCCCGTGCCCGACAAGCACCTGGCCGGTGGCTTCGAGATCGCCGAGGCGTTCGGTGTGGCGGTCACTCCCAACATCACGTCCGATCGTGTGACGGGCATCGGGACCTGGTCCGACGACGAGATCATCCGCGCGATCCGGGAAGGCAAAGGGCGCGACGGGCGCACGCTCGGCCCGCCGATGCCGTACGAGTTCTATCGCGGCATCTCCGACACGGACGTGAAGGCGATGGTGGCGTACCTGCGCACGGTGCCCCCGGTGGAGCACCGCGTGGCAAAGAGCCGGTACACGGCGCCGCTGCCGCCGTCGTGGGGCCCGCCTGTCGTGTCGGTGGCGGACGTGCCAACCGGCGACCCCGTGAAGTACGGCGCGTACCTCGCGGGTCCGATCGCGCACTGCATGGAATGCCACACGCCGCACCGCCCCGACGGATCGCTCGACATGACGAAGCTCGGCGCGGGCGGGTTCGGGTTCCGCGGACCGTGGGGCGTGAGCTACTCGGCCAACCTCACGTCGGACGCGGAGACGGGCATCGGCCGGTGGACCGACAGCGAGATCGTGGCGAGCATTCACGGCGCCCGGCGTGGCGGCGGCCGCGTGCTTCCGCCGATGCCGGTCGACCACTACGTGACCGGCATCAGCGCGAACGATCTAAAGGCGGTGCTCGCGTACCTGCGCTCGCTCCCGCCGATCCGGAACGCGGTGCCGGCGCCGGAGCCGCGATGACAACGTTTGAATTGCAGCCTCACCTCGTTGGCGATCTTCTTGAACTTCGACCTCTGAGACCGGACGATTGGGAACGCTTGTTCGCCGTGGCTTCGGACCCGCTGATTTGGGAGCAACATCCTGCCCGCGATCGTCACCAGGAAGACGTGTTCAAAGACTTTTTTCGAGAGTCGTTGGAATCGGGGGGCGCCGTTGTCGTCATAGACCGGAAGACTCGAGAGATTATCGGCTCGTCACGGTACTTCGGTTTGGACACGACGAAAGGAGAAATTGAGATCGGGTGGACGTTTCTTGCCCGCTCCCATTGGGGGGGAACGTACAACCGGGAATTGAAACGCCTCATGGTGGGCCATGCGTTCAAGTGTGTGGAGAGCGTGGTGTTCCTGGTAGGGCCAACGAACGTCCGGTCGCAAAAAGCCATGGAGAAAATTGGTGGCGTCATGACCGGGCGGCGGGCGAAGACGAACCCTCAGGGACACACCGTCGAACTTGTCGTGTACGAAATCAAGAAACCAACGATCTGACTGCAGACAGGTGCCGCTTGCCGCCCTTCTGCTGATCGTCGGCGCTGCCGCGTGTCACAGCGCCTGGAACCTGGTCTTCAAGTCGGAGTCGCACCGGGCCGAGGTATCGCTCGGCGCGCTCGTGGTCGGCGTGCTGATCGCCTCGCCCGCTCTCTTCGTGTATCCGCTGTCCCGGGTGTCGCTCGAAGGTTGGGCGCTGATCGGGCTGTCCGGCATTTTCGAGACGGCGTACGTGGTTACGCTCACCGCCGCCTACGAGGCCGGTGACCTCTCGCTCGTCTACCCGATCGCGCGCGGCACGCCCGCGCTGGTGATCGTGCCGCTCTCCGTGCTGCTGCTCGGCGAGCGTCTCTCGCTCGCGGGGCTTCTCGGTATCGCGCTCGTCGTCGTCGGCATCTTCGCGACGAACCCGCGCGCGGCGCACGCGGCGGATTCGCCGCGCGCCGTCGTCCTGGCCGTGCTCACCGGGCTGACGATCTCGGCGTACTCCGTCGTCAACAAGCTCGGCGTGCAGCGGGTACCGGTGCCGCTCTATGCCGTCCTCGTGTTCGCCCTCGACGCGGTGCTCCTGGCCGTCGTGCTCCGGGCACGGGGTGCGCTCCGCTGGCCGCCGTTGCCGCGGGGCCGCTGGCGGTCCGCGGTGATCGTGGGCGTGCTGATGATGGGCGCCTACCTCGGCGTGCTCGGAGCGATGACGCGGGCGCCGCTCGCGTACGTGGTGGCGGGGCGCGAGGTGAGCATCGTCATGACCACCGTCGCGGGCGTCGTGCTACTCGGCGAGCGGGCGTCGTGGCGCCGGCTCGTCGGCGCCGCGCTGATCTTCGCGGGGCTGGTCACCATCGCGCTGAGTCGCTAGCCTGGATTATTCATGAGCGGGGCCGGGGTGTGCCGGCGACATCCGCAGCCGAGGTGAGGGCGGTGGGCCGGGGTAGACGGTCTCCTGTCCTCGCCGAGGCGGCTGCGGATGTCGGCCGTCCACCCCGGCCCACCGCCCTCACCTCGGCGAGGACAGCAACTGTCTCCGTTGTCAAGCGGCCAAGGCCGGCTTCCAGGCCGCCCGGTGCTTG
>JBGOTH010000421.1:0-3696 GCA_041476345.1 Methylomirabilia bacterium | reverse complement strand
GACAGCATCTACTACGCGGGCGACTGCCTCCACGGGTACGCCAATCCGGGCACGCGTCCCTGCGTCTACTACCTGGCGATGGACGTGGCCGGCGACCGCCGCCATGTCCGGCGCCCCGACCGTAAGAGGAGGCGACGATGAGCGAGGCACCCGCGATCGACCGCGACAGCTTCCGGAAATTGGCGCGCGCCGCCGTCGATCTCGCCGCCGGCCACCTCGGCGACATGCGCGACGGCCCGGTCTTCGCGCCGATGACGCCCGACGAGCGGCAGCGCGTGTTGGAACAGCCGCTCGCGGAGGACGGACGCGAGCCCGGCGCCATCCTCGACCTCTTCCGTGACGCCGTCCTCCCTCACCCGATGGGCAACGGGCATCCGCGCTTTTTCGGCTGGGTGAATTCACCGCCCGCGCCGATCGGTGTCGTGGCGGACCTGCTCGCCGCCGCGATGAACCCGAGCTGCGCGGGCGGCGACCACGCGGCGATCTATCTCGAGCGCGCGGCGGTGCGCTGGCTGATGGAGCTGGTCTCATTCCCGACGGCGGGCAGCATGGGACTGCTGGTGAGCGGCGCGTCGGTCGCATCGCTGGTCGCGGTGGCGGCGGCGCGTCACCGTGCCGCCGCCGCGCTCGGCTGGGACATTCGCGCCGACGGGCTGCAGGGCGCGCACCCGCGATTGCGTCTCTACGTCTCCGACGAAGGACACAGCTGTCTGCGCAAGGCGGCGGAGATCCTCGGGCTCGGCGCGTCCGCCATTCGCACGATTCCGGTCGACGAACGCTTCGCCATGAAGGTGGGGGCGCTGCGTGACACGATCGCCGCCGATCGTCACGCCGGCGACGTGCCGTTCTGCGTGGCGACGAGCGCGGGCACCGTCGGCACGGGCGCGATCGATCCCCTGGGGGAGATCGCCGATCTCTGCGAGCGCGAGCGCCTGTGGCTCCACGTCGACGGCGCGTACGGCGCGCTCGGCGTGCTCGCGAAGGCGCGGGCGGAACGTTACGCGGGCATGGCGCGCGCGGATTCGCTCGCGCTCGATCCGCACAAGTGGCTGTCGGTGCCCGCGGAGTGCGGCTGCCTGCTCGTGCGCGACGGCGCGCTGCTGCGGGATGCCTTCAGCTTCGTGCCGCCATACCTCCGCACGGAAGAGGGCAAGGGCTTCGGTGGCTTGCCGTGGTTCTCGGAGTACGGCGTCCAGCAGACGCGCGGCTTCCGCGCGCTCAAACTGTGGATGGTGCTGCAGCACCTGGGGCGACGCGGCGTCGCGGCGCTCGTCGAGCGCCACCTGGCCCTCGCGCAGAGCCTGGCCGCGCAGGTCGACGCGGCACCCGACCTCGAGCGTCTCGCGCCGGTCGAGCTGTCGATCGTCTGCTTTCGCTACGCGCCGCCGTCGATGCGCGGCGACGACGCGGGTCTCGACGCCCTCAACAAGCGGATCATGGAGCAGATCCAGAGCGACGGCGCCGCGTTCGTCACGAACACGATGATTCGCGGACGCTTCGCGCTGCGTGCGTGCATCCTCCACTACGCGACGACGGACGCGGACGTGAGAGCCCTCCTCGACGTCGTGCGCCGCACCGGCGTCGCGCTATAGTGAGAAACCTTTCATCCTCGTCAGGAGAAGACGCATGACAGCCGTAGAGCTCGTCCACATGGAGCTGAAGCGTCTGCACAAGATGCTCGACGGAAGCCTGAGCGGTCTGACGGCAGACCAGCTGCATGCCATCCCCGGCGGCAATCCGAAGGCCAACACGATCGCCTGGGCGGTCTGGCACGTCGCGCGTACCGAGGACAACGTCGTCCGTTTCGTCCTCCAGAATCGCCGCGCGCCCGTGTGGACCGAAGGCGGCTATGCGGAAAAGCTGGGCCTCCCGCCCATCGCGCAAGGCACCGGGATGTCCACCGAGGATGCGCACGCTCTCCGCATCAAGGACGTGAGTCTCTTCCGCGAATACATGCAGAAGGTGTGGGCGAGCACGGACGACTTCTTCGCGAAGGTCGACCCCGCCACCCTCGACCGGACCGTCACCGTGAAGCCGCTGGGCGACATGCCGATGATCCGCGTGCTCGCGCAGGTGTGCGCCTCGCACGGCATGATGCACTTCGGTGAGATGGAGCTCGCGCGGGTGCTCGTCGGGGCGGCGCCGGTGAGCGGCGTCTGAGAAGTCCCTCGCGCGCGGCGGCTTTACCCCTTCAGGTCTTCGAGGAACTCCGACGCGGGATCGACGCCCGTCACGAGCAGGTGATCACGAGCGCGAGTGCACGCGACGTACAGCAGATGACGTTCGGTGTCGTACACCTCTTCGAGGTCGCCTTCATCGGTGACCGCTGCGATCCGTGCTTGCAACGGCAAGACCTCGTCGTCGCACGCCATGACGGCCACCGCGCGAAACTCCAGCCCCTTGCTCAGGTGCATGGTCCCGACGGACACGCGGTCGCGCGAAGTCTTCACGTCGTCGCCGAGCAGCGTAACTTGCAGCCCCGCTGCCTCCACGGCGGCACGCGCCCTCGGCAGCTCGACCGCCGAACGAACGAAGACGCTCATCTCCCCAGGCACGACACCTTCTGCTGTTCGATCCGCCAGCCACCGCCCCACCAGCGCGGACTCTTCGTCCGCGCTGCTCAGCACACGCACAACCGGGGCCGGTCCGTTGAACACGGAGATCGTTCCGCTCCGCTCTTCCGTGTTGCCATCGACGTCGGAGACCTGTTTTCCGAGCAGCCGATCTGCCTGCGCTCTGATCTGATGCGACGTTCTGTAGTTGATTCGCAACGTGCTCGATCGGCCGCGGATGTCCACGCCAAGCGAGCGCCAGGAGAATGGGAGCTGAAAGATCCGTTGCCCGAGATCGCCCGCGAAGAAGAGCGCGTCGGGGCGGCTACCACCGAGCGCGGCGACGAAGCGGAGCTGCGCCACGCTCACGTCCTGCGATTCGTCGACGACGATGAAGTCGTACGGCGGTCGTTCGCCGGCAACAAGGCGCGCGGCGAGGCGGCTATAGAGATCGGCCTGTGTGACGAGCTTCCGCTGATTCAGCTCGGCGCGCACTCGCTCGAAGATCGTCCACAATGCTTGCCGCTGCTTCTCCGGGAGTCTCGTCTTCCGCCCGAGGCGCGCGACATCGCGGTACGCCTCCCACGAATCGAGCTGCCAGGCATCGACGACCTCGGTCCACTCCGATGTCAGGAACGCGAGCGAGAACTTCTGGTCCGCGCTTTCGACCGCTGCGGCGCGAATGAGATCGCGTATCGCATCGCGTGACACGACATCAGCGCGGCCGAGCATGCGGTCGTGAAGCCGCCGGGCAACGGTGTCCAGCGCGTCCACGTCGATGCGCTCGCGAAGGCGCGGCTCCGCGCCGATGAGCCGGGCGAGCTTCGTGCGCAGCGCGCTCGCCAGCGTGTCCGAGAAGGTGGTGAGAAGAATGCGTGCGTCTGGATTGGCGCGAGCCAGGTGCGCCGTGCGGTGAAGCGCGACCACCGTCTTCCCTGTCCCGGCGGAGCCGGCGACACGTGCAGGGCCGCCGAAGCGGCGCTCCACAAGCTCGCGCTGCGCTGGATGAAGGAAAACCGTCCACCGCTCCCACGGGTATTCGAGCGCCCGCGCGAGCTCATCCACATCGGCCACCACGCGGAAGCGACGCTGCGCATCGGGATGCTCGAACGGATCGGCAGCCGCCGCCACGGGCTGCGGCTTG
>JBGOTH010000420.1:0-3696 GCA_041476345.1 Methylomirabilia bacterium | reverse complement strand
GCGTCTCACGTATCGATGGATCGTGCCGCTCCTCCGCCTGCCGATGAGCCAGGACTTCCTCGAGTGCGTGATGGTGACGGCGGGCTTCGTCGTCTTCACGATCAACGCGTTCCGCGACGATCGCTTCCTCTCCGTGGACGACGCGTACGAATGGTCGTCGTCGCTGCTCCTGCTCTGTCTCGCGCTCTACTACCGCTTCGGGTGGATTTTCCGACCACGCCCCGGTGACGTGGGGTATCCGCCGGAGCGCGGCGTAGCGTAGCGCGCGGCACCAGGGAGGGCTCCGCACGTCCGTCCGGCGAGCGCGCTCGGTATGAGATCCATCTGGCGGTTCCTACGCACGCGGGGCATCCGGCACAGCCTCGACCGGTTCGTGTTCGGGTACGTCGCCGGCTCCGCGCGATGGGTACTCTTCTACAACAGTCTCGCCGGCCCGCCCGCACCCGCCGCGCACGGAGAAATCACGTTCCGGCCCTACGGCCCTGGCGACGCGGAATCGCTGGCCGCCTTTGAGCCGCGCATTCGCCGTTCGCAATTCCTGGCGTGGGTCGACGAGGGCTGCTTCGTGCACCTGGCGCTTCATGGAGTGCGTCCCGTCGGCTATCGCATAGTCTCGCCGCGCGGGCCACGCGGACCGCTGGCACGCGTGGTGCGGCTCGAGCCGGACGAACTGTGGGTGGTCGACCTTTACTGTGTGCCGGAATACCGCGGGCGAGGAATCGGCGTCTGGCTGCCGCTGAGCATGGATCGCTACTTGGGCGCCGCGGGCTATCGCGGCATGTACTCGACGAACCTGCTCAACAACTCCGCGGCAATCCGTGCCAGCATCAAGCAGGGCGACCAGTTCCGCGGCGTCGTCACGTATCGTCGCCGGCTCTTTCGCCGGACGCTCATCGTCTCCACCGACATCACAGAGGCGCTGGCCGCGGCTCGCCTCACCGCCGTGCCACCGCCGCCGCCGTTTCCCCCGAGCGCTCCTTGAGACCGTCAACGACACTCGTGCCGTGCGTGATGGTAGCGATGTATCGTAAGTGCGGACGCGCCCGTAGCTCAGTCGGATAGAGCATCGGACTTCTAATCCGAGGGTCGCAGGTTCGACTCCTGCCGGGCGCACCAACGCCTCAGCGACCCGAGGTCATCGGCCCGATGTAAGCCGTCGCGACCACGACATCGTCGATCCAGACGCGCCGAAGCGGCTTGGTCTGGCTGCTGTACATGGCGATGTCCACCTGATTGATTTTGAGCGACGCCACACTCCTGAGCCGCAGATTGGGGAAGTCCGCCGCGAGCCGGCCGTCCACCCAGAACGCGATCCGGCCGTCACGCTGTCCGGCGGTGTTGGCCTGCACCATGAGCTCGCAGGAATACCAGCGACCGAGCGCCGGCAGGACATCCTTCCGCGGGATGAACGACGGGCCGAAGATTCCCCGCGTGGCGTTGATCCCCGGTTGCGTCTTCCCCGAGGGATAAAATTGTTCTCCCCACTCGTGCTGCTGGTCCATGTGGTAGACGTACGCCACCAGGTATCCCGGCGCCGGCACCGTTGGATCGAAGCTCCAGTGATCGAGCAACACAGTGAACTTGTTCGTGCCGGCGGCCTTGATGCCCGGGGTCGCGTCGGGCACGCCCGGCGCTCTCGCCTGGATGGAACCACCCACATGGTGCGCGCCGGGGAATGCTTCGTCGTATTTGATGTAGTAACGCATGAAGAGGCGCTCGAAGCCGGGACTGAAGTACTTGCTCACACCGAGGCTGATCGGCCTCTCCGTGCTCAACTCCAGGGCCTGCCGACCCGCATGCACATGCGCGGCCTCGCGGGTGATCCGGCCGCCGCCCCACGAATGGTCCCACTTGAACCCGTTCGGCACCGTCCCAACGGCGGCCGTTTCGAGGTCGTCCGCAAAGACCACGGCAGGATCCTTCCGCAGATCCTGGTCCCCCGGGTACCGCGCAGCGAGCCCCAGAGCTTCGGGCAGAGTCGCCAGCGTGGTTGCCACCGGCGCACCGTGTGTGCAGCCGCCGACAAACAGAATCATCGCGTACGCGGCAAATCGTAGGAGGGTGGGCACGCCGCGCTCATTGTAGGTCGGCAGCGGTCGGCACGCCGGTATCATCGTCCCGTCGTGCCGACTGTGAAGTCGATCGTTCGTCGCGCGCTGCGCCGTCTGCGAAACGGCAGCGCCTCCAACTTCGGCGAAGAGCGGATCATCGCGGGGTGGCTCGCGCGCGTGCCGCCGCGCCATCGCTTCTACGTCGACATCGCCGCCGGCGACGGCGAGACGATGTCGAACACGTGGGCGCTCGCGAAGCACGGGTGGGACGGGCTCGCGGTCGAAGCCGATGCGCAGCTCTTCAGCCAGCTCCAACGCACGTACGCGAAGCGGTACCCACGCGTGAAGCTCGCGCGCGAGATCGTCACCCCGGACAACGTGGTGGCGCTGCTGCGCGCGCATGACGTGCCGCGCGACTTCGGCGTGCTGAGCCTCGACATCGACGGCTACGACCACTTCGTGCTCGCGAGGCTGCTCGAAGACTTTCGGCCCGGGCTCATCTGCGCGGAGATCAACGAATCGATTCCGCCGCCCGTGAAGTTCACGGTGCGCTACCGCCCGGACCACGCGTGGGCGAAAGACCACTTCTACGGCCAGTCGCTCGCGATGCTCGACGATCTGCGCGCGCGGCACGGGTACGCGCTCGTCCAGGTCGAGTACAACAACGCCTTCCTCCTCCCGGCGGAGCAGAGCCCCGTGGCGACCCGGCCTGCGATGGACGTGTACCGCGAAGGGTATCTGGCGCGGCCCGATCGTCTGAGCCGCCTGCCCTGGAATCGCGAGATGGAGTTCCTGCAAGCCCTTCCGCCCGACGAGGTCGTGGCCGCCCTCCACGCCCGCTTCACCCGCTACGCCGGCCGTTACATTTGTGAGATTTAGCGCCGGCTCGGTATACTCGATCGGGGTGACAGGGTTGCGTTTCGTGCTCGCGATCATCGTGTTTCTCCTCGTAGCGGCGCCTTCCGCGCACGCGGTGACCGCCGTGGAGGCGCGCGCCCGCGTGGAGCATCACCTCCGCTACGTCGAAGGGCTCGTCAGCCACTTCGAGGCGCTGGTGGCCATGAGCTGCCCGCGTTTTCCCACGTCCGATGCCTGGGACGTCTACGTGACGCGGGAAGCCGATCAATTCGTGCTCCTCATGGCCCATCTCGAGCAGGCGTGGGTCGAAGCGAAGCGTACGGGTGACGACGAAGTCCGCCGCGTCGCCAAGGCGCCGCGTCGCCAGAGCGATCAGTTCCGCGCGCTCATGGACAAGCTCGAGATATGCGCGTCGATGAACGGTGCCGTCTTCTCGCCGGCGGACGTGTGGCGCCGCGTCGAGCGTGACGTGCCGCGCCGCCAGGCCGACATCGCGCTTCCGCAGTAGCGGCCCGCGGCCCGCTGGGGTATCGTTCCGCGCATGACCCCATCACCGTTCTCCCTCGAAGGAAAGACCGCGATCATCACGGGCGGCGGCACCGGCATCGGCAAGTCCATGGCCGTCGAGTTCGCGCGCGCGGGCGCCGACGTCGCCATCGCCAGCCGCAAGCTCGAGCACCTCGAGCCCGTCGTGAAGGAGATCGAGAAGCTCGGCAAGCGCACGTTCGCCATGGCCGTGGATGTGCGCCAGGAAGAGCAGGTGCAGGCGCTGGTCGCGCGCGCCGTC
>JBGOTH010000419.1:0-3709 GCA_041476345.1 Methylomirabilia bacterium | reverse complement strand
CGTCGTGCTCTATCCCGTGATGATGGTGTGGTTCGGGCTCGGCGCGCAGTCGAAGATCGCGTTCGCCGCGATCTACGCGTTCATCCCCACCATGCTGACGGCGGTGGCCGGCGTGACGGCGCTGAGCCCGGCGCTCGGCGAAACCGCCCGCGCGTTCGGCGCCACGCGCCTGCAGCAGATGCTCTACATCGCGGTGCCCGCGAGCCTGCCGTCGGTGGTGGCCGCGCTGCGCCTCGGCGGCGCGCTGGTGATCGTCGGTGTGATCGTCGCGGAAATGTTGGGCTCGGCGGAGGGCCTCGGATTTCTCATCACACGCTACCGCACGCTCCTGGACAGCCCCGGCGTCTACGCGGGCATCATTCTCGTGCTGCTGATGACCGGCGTGCACGAGATGCTGCTGCGCCGGCTGGAGCGTATGGTGGCGTCGTACCGGGAGGCATGAAAGCCATGTTGACGACAACGGTGGTGGGCAGCTATCCGCAACCCGACTGGCTCGTGGACCGCGCGATGCTGCTCGAGAAGCGCGTGCCCCGCGTGCGCGCGGAAGGGATCTGGCGCATCCCCGAGCCGTTCCTCGAGCAGGCGCAGGACGACGCGACGATCGTCGCCATCCGCGACATGGAGCGCGCCGGGATCGACGTCGTCACGGACGGTGAGATCCGCCGCGAGAGCTATTCGAACCGGTTCGCGACGGCGCTCGCCGGCGTGGACGTGAAGAACCCCGGCTACATCCGCGACCGCTACGGCAACGAGACGCCGGTGCCGCGCGTGGTCGGCAAGGTCCAGCGCACGCGCCCCGTCGAGCTGCGCGACATGCAGTTCCTCCGCCGCAACACCGACAGGCCGGCGAAGATCACGCTGCCCGGCCCGTTTACGATGGCGCAGCAGGCGAAGAACGAGTTCTATCCGGACGTGGAAGCGCTCGCGATGGATCTGGCCGTCGCGGTGAACGCGGAGCTGCGCGATCTGCAGGCGGCGGGCGCCGACGTCATCCAGCTCGACGAGCCGTGGCTCCGCAACGACCCCGACGCCGCGAAGCGCTTCGCGGTGCCGGCGATCAACCGCGCGCTGGCCGGCATCACCGTGCCCACCGTCGTGCACCTCTGCTTCGGCTACGCGGCGGTCGTGAAGACGCAGAAGCCGACCGGCTATTCGTTCCTTCCGCAGCTCGCGGATTCGATCGCGCAGCAGATCTCGATCGAAGCGGCGCAGCCGAAGCTTGACCTCGGCATCCTGAGCGAGCTCGCGGGCAAGACGATCATGCTCGGCGTGATCGACCTCAGCGACCCGAGCGTCGAGACGCCCGCGCAGGTGGCCGCGCGCATCCGCGCCGCCCTGAAGTACCTGAAGCCGGAGCGGCTCGTCCCCGCGCCCGATTGCGGGATGAAATATCTGCCGCGCGAGACGGCGTTCGGAAAGCTGAAGGCGCTGGTCGAGGGCGCCCGACTCGTCGGTCGCGAGCTCGCCTAGAACTCCGCCCCCCACACCTCCATCGCCGGCCGCAGGGGCGTGAACTCCCGCACGCGGCCCGCCGCGCCCGCGAGGATCGTGTCGATGAGCGCGCGCTCGGTCGACGACAGCTCGAGCTCCGCGCCCGCGTCGTTCGCGTCCACCTCCGCCGGCGTGCGCGCGCCGACCAGCGCCGTGCTGATCGCCGGATTGCCGAGCACCCACGCGAGCGCGATCTGGCTCACCGACACGCCGCGCGGCTCCGCCACCTCGCGGCGAATCCTCTCCACCACGCCCACGTTCGTCTTGAAGTTGTCGCCGCGGAAGATCGGCTGGCCGAACGCCACGCCGCCGCCGCGCCAGTCGCGCGCGGCCTCCCCGAAATTCGTCGTCGCCGTGAAGGCGCCGCTGAGGAGCCCGTGGCCGAGCGAGCCGTAGCCCATGACGCCGATGCCCTGTTCGCAACACAGCGGAAACGTCGCCTGCTCCTGGCGCCGGTCGAACATGTGATAGCCCACCTGGGAAACGTCCACGCGGCGCGCGCGCAGGCAATCCGCGATCATCGCGCCGGTGAAGTTCGAGACGCCGACGAACCGCGCGCGCCCCGACGCCACCACGTCCTCCAGCGCGCGCATGCTGTCTTCGAACGGCGTCGAAACATCCGGCCAGTGGATGAGCAGCACGTCCACCCAGTCGGTGCGCAGCCGCTTCAGGCTCAGGTCCACCTCGCGCAGGATGTTGGCGCGGCTCGAATCGCGCATCGGCCCGAGCTGACCCGGCGGCGGCGCCTTGACGCCGCACTTCGTCACCAGGATGACGTCGCGCCGTCGGTGCTCGAGCGCGCGCGCCACGACCTCCTCCGAATGGCCGCCGCCGTAGGCCGGCGCAGTGTCCACGCAGTTCACTCCGCGGTCGAGCGCGCGGTGAATGGCCTTCACGGCTTCGTCGTCCTCGATCGCGCCGTAACGATCGCCGGCCATCGGCCAGCAGCCGAAGCCCAGCGCGGAGACGGAAAGACCGGTTCGACCGAACGGGCGGTAGCGCATCGTGGCTCCTCTCAGCTTACTTCTCGGCCACCACGTAGTTGCGCAGCGTGCCGATCCCGTTGACCTCGACTTCGATGACGTCACCCGGAACCATGTCGCCGGCGGCCCCCTCGGTACCCATCCAGAGCACGTCACCCGGGTGCAGGGTCGCGGTCTTGCTCATCTCATGAATCCACGTCGCGGTATCCCAGATCTGGTCCGCCGAGGAGAAATCCTCCCAGACGATCCCGTTGTGCCGGACGATGATCCGCAACTTGGCGGGGTCCAGACCCGTGACGATCCAGGGCCCGAACGGTTTGAACGTGTCGCAGTTCTTGGCGCGAAACAGCGTGCGATCCGTCCGCTGCCACTCCCGCTGGCTGATGTCGTTCCCGATGCTGTAGCCAAAGACGTAGTCCAGGGCGTGCGCTCTCGAAACATTCCGCGCCGTCTTGCCGATGATCACGGCGAGCTGGCCCTCGGGCTGGACCGCTCCCGAGCTCTCCTTCGGCACGACGATGTTCTCCTCCGTGCCGATGATCGCGCGCACCGACCGAAGCTTCGGCTCGGGCCGGGCCGGGTACTTGGGCGGTTCCCCTCGCCGCTTCGCCATGCCTTCGAGATGTCCACGGTAGTTCGGCCCCGCGGCATAGAGGATGGACGGGATCACGGGCGGCAGGAGCTTCACCTGGTCGAGGCGGTGGGTGTTTTTGGTTATCGCGTGTTCTGCGAACGGACTCCCCGAGACCTCGATGACCCTGTCGTCTTCGACGATGCCGTGGCTGGTGTGTGACCCGATCTGGAAGCGGCACAATTTCATCGCTGAGTCCTAGCTCAGCCCTTCCTGCTCGCGCAGGCGCTTGATGGCTCCGAGTTGGAGCAGCGACTCCCTGTCTTTCGGGCGGTTGATGTGTCGCTTGATGCGGATGAGATCGTCGAGGCCGATGACCTGCGTTGGGCGTCCGCCGATAGATACGGTTTCCACGTGGGGCAGTAGATCCTCGTACGTGCCGATGGGCTCCAGGTAACCGAGGAAGTCCAGCGGATACTCGCCATCGACCTCGAACGTGTAGTTCTGGCCGAGTGCGAGTGCCTGGGCGTCGAGCCGGAACTTCAAATCCGATGGGGCGCCACGGAGCGTCAGAGTCAACGTGCCCAGGGCCGCAGCCAGTCGCTGGAGGTTGTCGGGGGTTCGGCGATAGCAGAGGTCGACGTCGTACGTCACGCGCGCGCTG
>JBGOTH010000418.1:0-3709 GCA_041476345.1 Methylomirabilia bacterium | reverse complement strand
CCGTGCCCGGGAATACCACGGCGAACTCCTCGCCGCCATAGCGGAACGGCCGGCCACCGCCGCGCACGCTCATGAGCGTGGTGCCGATCTTGCGCAGCAAATCGTCGCCCGATTGATGTCCGTACCGGTCGTTGAACTTCTTGAAGTGATCGATGTCGACCATGGCCACGACGTACTCCGGGCCTTGCGCGCTCAGGAGATCGTCGAGCGCGCGGCGGGTCGGTAATCCCGTGAGGTCGTCGGTGTAGGCCAGGGCGTACGACGTCTCGATGAGGGCGACCAGCACGATGAGCCCGCCGGTGGCCAGGAACAGGCGGACCATCAGGTGCGCGCCGCCGAGGCCGAGCGCGAGCGAGGAGATCGTCAGCGCCCACACCAGCCCGGCGTCAAGGGGACGCGGCCGCAACATGAAGCGGACGAAGGCCAGCACGAACGCGCCGGCCACCGGGGCGACCAGTGGCAGTCCCAGCGTCGCCCAGTACTGACTGACGGGATCAAAGACGGTTCGCCACGCCACGACGGCCGGGCGGGCGTCGGGCGGCACGAGCAGCAACGCGACGAGCACGATCTCGACCACGAGCAGCACGGTCCACACCTTCGTCCAGCGCCAGGCCACACGGCGCTCCGGCGTCCACGCCAGCGCGGCGAAGTTCAGCGGGAGCAGGAGCGCCACTGCCGTTGTGGCCGGGCGCGCGGTGAGCGCGGCTCCCCCTGAGGGGACCCAGCGCATCACCACCTGATCGGCCAGGGCCAGCATCACCAACGCGGTAACGGCGCGCACGTTGCGAAAGCGCAGACCGACCAAGACGCCGGCCGCGGCGATTGCGTAGATGGCGGTGGGCACGACGGGCCGCGCGCCATCGCGCACGGCGGGAATGAGCAGCGCGACGCCGGCGGCGACCGCGAACAGGGAGCCCGGCAGCAGCGCGAGAACGTAGCGCTTCACCGGCATGCCGAAGATTATAGGTCGCCGGACCGCGGGACAGGCGGCTCAGAATCGCCGAGATCCAGGCGCTCCGCGCTCGCGTGCGCCAGGTCGCGCTCGTCGCCGAGCGACCGCGGAGTTCCTTGCAGAGGACGAAAACAATACGAGGCTGACTACGCGATAAATGAGTTGGTGGCCCCAACGGGAGTCGAACCCGTGTTTCAGCCTTGAGAGGGCCGTGTCCTAGGCCTCTAGACGATGGGGCCGGCCATACGTGGGTTTGGCTGGGGGAGGAGGATTCGAACCCCCGCTACCAGGGCCAGAACCTGGTGTCCTACCCCTAGACGATCCCCCACCAAAACCGACAACGTGCCAACGATATCACAGGGTCCGCCGGGTTCAGCGAACGGCGGTCTTCAGCGATCGGCTGGGCTTGAAACGCGGGACCTTCGCGGACGGGATCGCGATCGCCTTGCCCGTGCGCGGGTTGGTGCCGTTCCGCGCCGCGCGATTGTTCACGCAGAACGTGCCGAAGCCGCTGATGGTCACGCGCCGGCCGCGACGGAGCGATTGGAAGACGGCGCTCACGAAAGCGTTCATCGCGAGGTCGGCCGCGTTCCGCGAGGAGCCCGCGGCCTTGGCCATCTGCGCGACGATCTCGGCCTTGGTCATGAGGCTTCGGTTCTACGCGGGCGATGGTGATCCTGTCAACGTCGTCGCGATGGCGCGCACCGCGTCGAGAAACGCGTTGGCCGTGAACGGCTTCTCGAGCACGGGGACCTTGGCGTCCTTGAGAAAACGCCACGCGGCGGGATTCGCGGTGTCGCCCGTGACGAACAGGAAGCGCCGGGCGAGCTCGGGATCGTGGGCCACGGCCTTGCGATAGAACTCGTCGCCGCCGCCTTCGGGCATACGCACGTCCGACACGATGAGATCGTAGCGCCGCGCCTGCACGCACTCGAATCCCGTTCTGCCGCCGGCGGCGACGTCCACGTGCCAGCCAGAGTCGGTGAGGAGCGTGACCACGAGGTCGAGGACCGCCGGCTCGTCCTCGACGACGAGGGCGGGGCGGCCGTCGACGGCGAGCGGTACCTGCGGCGGCGCCACGATGGAGGCGCCCGTCGGCACCGAGCGGACGGGCAGCTCGACCGTGAACGTCGTCGCCCCCGGGTGACTCTCGAGGGTGAGACGGCCGCCGTGCTCCTGCACGATGCCGTAGGACACCGAAAGACCGAGCCCGGTCCCCTGCCCGACTTCCTTGGTCGTGTAGAACGGCTCGAAGACGCGCGCGAGCTCGTCCGGCGGGATGCCGGGGCCATCGTCGACGACCTGCGCGACGACGGTGTCCGGCGTCGGCCCGGGGATCGTCCGCACGATGATCTCGCCGGCGCGGCGCACGCTCAGGATCGCCTGCTCCGCGTTGAGCAGGAGGTTCAGAAACACCTGCTGGAGCTGGGACGAGTCGGCGGCGATCGTGGGCAGGTTCTCCACGTATTCCCGGCGGACGGTGATGCTCGAGAGCGCAAGCTGGTTGAGCCGCAGGGCCAGCGTCTGCTCGATCACGTCGGGCAGGTGCACGGACGCGCGCTCGGGCGGGCGCTGCCGCGCGAAGTACAGAAGGTTGCGCACGATCTTCGCCATGCGATCGCCCTGCGACGCCATCAGCTCGATCGGCCGGCGCAGCGGGGCCGGCAGCTCGCGCGCGAGCAGGAGCTGCCCGTAGCCGATGATCACGCTAAGCGGATTGTTCAGCTCGTGGGCCACGCCCGAGACGAGCTGGCCGAGCGCGCCGAGCTTCGCGGCCTGCACGAGCTGCGCCTGCGTCTCGCGCAGGCGCGCCAGGCTCTCGCGCGCGCTGGCGTAGAGCTGCGCGTTCTCCAACGCGAGCGCGGCCTGGTCGGCGAAGGCCTGCAGGAGCGCCACTTCGCGCGCCTCGAAGTCGCGTGGCTCGGCGTACGCGATCACGAGCGCTCCGACCACGCGGCTCTTCACGTTGAGGGGCGTGGCGAGCACCGCGCGACTGCCGGTGGCGACGACGGCCTCCAGCAGCTTCGCGGGGAGGTCCGACGCGATATCCGCCAGCACGTCGTGCGACCACGCCGGGCGCCGCGTGTCGACGCACCGGCCGACCACACCGATCCCCTTCGGCCACGTAAGATCGCGGCCGAAAGTCGCACGCCCGGCGCCGCTACGGGCGACGGCGCCCATCCGGCCCTCGGAGTCGACGCGGTAAAGCGACGAGGAGTGCGCACCGAAGATCTCGATGACGGCATCGACCATCCGGTCGCCGACTTCGTCGATGTCGAGGCTGACCGCCAGGGTCCGCGCCGCCTCGGCGAGCGCGGTCGCCTCCCGCCGCTCGCGCTGGCTCTCGCCGTAGAGCCGCGCGTTCTCCAGCGCGAGCGCGGCCTGGTCGGCGAACGACTGCAGCGCCTGGATCTCCTCGGGCGGGAGCTCGCGTCCCTCCTCGAACCGCACGCCCAGCGCGCCGATGGGGCCCTGCGTTCCGAGCAGCGGCACGCCGATGGCGACGCGATGGCCGAGCCGCACGATCTCCTCGCGCAGCGCCTCGGACAACGACACCGCCGGATCGTGCAGGACATCGCGGCTCACCACGATGCGGCGCTCGGACACCGCGCGGCCGACGATGCCCTCGCCCGAACGGATCGACAGCGCGCGCCCGGCCATGCCTCCCGGCCCCTGGGATACGATCGTCCTAAGGGTGTCGTCGCTCGGATCGTAGCGATAGACGTCGGCGCCGCGCGGGTCGAACAGCTCCACGGT
>JBGOTH010000417.1:0-3712 GCA_041476345.1 Methylomirabilia bacterium | reverse complement strand
GTCGCCGGACTTCTCCGCGTGGCCGCCGCGCCGCTGACGCCGTCGCGCGGCACCATCGCCTTCGTCGGTCCCACCGGCGCCGGCAAGAGCACGACGCTCGCCAAGCTCGCCGTGCGCGCGCACCTCGAAGGACGCACGCCGTGCGTCGTGAGCCTGGATGCGATGAGCCCCGGGACGCCGGCGGCGCTGGACGTCATCGCGCGCATCGTCGGCGTCAGTCACGAAGTGGCGACGACGCCCGCGGCGCTGCGGGCCATTCTCGACCGCCCGGCCGACCTCAGGCTCATCGACACGCCGGGGCTCGGACGCACCGACGAAGCGGGCGTGGCGGCGCTCGCGCCGCTGCTCGACGCGGCGCGGCCCACCGAGGTGCACTTCGTGATGCCGGCGACGATGAAGTCGGACGACGCCCTGGCCACGCTGGCGGCATTCGGCGCGCTGTGGGTGACGCGCGTGTCGTTCACGAAGCTCGACGAGGCGTCGACGCTCGGCTCGATCCTCGACGTGGCCGCCGGCAGCGGCTTGCCCGTCTCGTATCTCACGGCCGGTCGGGAGATCCCCGACGACATTCATTCCGCGACGGCGCCGGAGCTCGCGCGCCGCGTCCTGCGAAGGGAACGACCATGAGCGGCGACCCCGCGTTCTCGTCCACGCTTCCGCCGGTGGCGTCGCGCCATCGCACCATTGCGTTCACGTCCGGCAAGGGCGGTGTCGGCAAGTCGAACCTCGTGCTCAACACGGGGCTCGCGCTGGCCCGTCGCGGCCGCCGCGTCACCATCCTCGACGGCGATCTCGGGCTCGCGAGCATCAACGTGCTGCTCGGGATGGCCCCGCGCTACGACCTGCGCCACGTGCTCTCGGGCGAGCGCGCACTCCGCGACATCGTCCTGCACGGCCCGTACGGGCTCGCGGTCATTCCCGCCGGCTCCGGCATCGCCCAGCTCGCCAACCTCGGCGAGGACGACCGCGAGACCTTGCTGGGCCAGGTCGGGGCCATCGCGGAGACCTCCGACTACTTACTCATCGATACCGGCGCCGGCATCAGCGACACCGTGCTCAACCTGGTGGCCGCGAGCGACGAGGCGATCGTGGTGACACGGCCGGAGCCCACGGCGCTCGCGGATGCCTACGCGCTCATCAAGCTGATCGTGCAACACGAGCCGGCGTACCCGTTCCACCTGCTGATCAACATGGTGCGCGACGCGGGCCAGGCCGCGCAGGTGTTCCGCTCGCTCCAGGAGATCCTCGTCCGGTTCCTCGGCTACCAGCCCGGTGACGCCGGCTTCGTGGTCACGGACGCGCGCGTCGGGCAGGGTGTCGTCCAGCAGGTGCCGTTCACGATCCTGGCGCCGCAGAGCGCCGCCGCGCGCGGCGTGGACGCGCTCGCGGACCGGATCCTGGGCCTGGGCGGCAGGAACGAGACGGCGCAGGGTGGGTTCTGGGCGCGCCTCACCCGGTGGGGGGGCGCGACATGATCGACGACGCCGAGACCTGGCGCGCCTACCGGCGCACGCGTGATCCCGCCCTGCGTGACGCGCTCATCGAGAAGCATCTCGTGCTCGCGAAGTACGCTGCGGCGCGCGTGGCGGGGCGCCTGCCGGGCCACGTCCGGCTCGACGATCTCTATTCGTCCGCCCTCGTCGGGTTCCTCGACGCCGTCGAAGACTACGATCCTGACCGCAACGTGGAGTTCGGCGCGTACGCGAGTCGTCGCATCCGCGGCGCCATCCTCGACGAGCTGCGGCGGCTGGATTGCGTGCCACGCCGCGTGCGCCGCCTCGCGCGCGAGGCAGCGGGCGCGATCGGCGTCCTGACGCAGCGGCTCGGCCGTCAGCCCCGCGACGAAGAGATCGCGGAGGAAATGGGCGTTCCCCTCGCCGCCTATCGTCGCCTCCTCACCGAGGGCGTGACCCTGCTCTCGCTCGACGCCGACGCGAGCGGCGAGCCCGGCAGCGCGCTCGTGGACGTCATCGAGGATGAGAGCATCCACGATCCTTTCGCGACGCTCGAGGCCGAGGAGCGGCGCGTGCTCTTCGCGCGGTTCATCGACATGCTCCCGGAGCGCGAGCGCCAGGTCCTCGGCCTCTACTACCAGGAGGAACTGACCATGCACGAAGTCGGCACCGTGCTGGGCATCACCGAGTCCCGCGTCTCGCAGATCCACTCGAGCGCGATCCTCCGCCTGCGGGCGGCCGTGCGACGGGACGGCGCGCTGCCGGCCGCGCGCGCGTGAGCACCACACGGGTCACGATCGCGGTGCTCGTCGTTCTCGTGCTCGCGGGCTGCGCGCGGCCGATCCTGCCGGCGCGGCCTCAGGTCGGCCGTCCCGGCACGGGCCCCGCCGCGCCGCCGGGCCGCATCCTGGTCGTGGCGCGGCAACCCGTGACGGTCAATCGCGGCATCGGCGATCGCGCCGCGGATCTTCTCGCGCAGGGGCTCCGGCCCGCGGGCGAGGTGTGGACCTTCGACGACGTGCGGCGGGAAGCGACGGTGGTGGGCGCGGCGCCGTGGGCGGCGAATCTCGCCGATCATCTCGCTACGGGTGGATGGCCGACCGTCGACGACCGCATGCAACTCCTCAAGTTTGCCGTGACCGGCATCGTCGTGAGCGAGGTGACGGCGTACGAGCAGGTGTGGGGCAAGTACGCCAAGTTCACGCGCGTCGGTGTGGAGGCGCGCGGCTTCGACGTGGCGGCGGGCGGGGTGGTCTGGCGCCTGCACCGCGGCGTCGAGGTCGAGGACGTGCGCGGACGCGCGTTCGACTACGCGATCGAGAGCGCGGTCGCCGCGGTCGTCGCCGCGATCTATCCGGGCACGCCGTTCACCGTGGTCGATCTCTGGCGCGGGTGGCGCCGCTGAATGGCGGACCTGTCGATCTCGGGACCACCGGCCGCGCCGCCGCCCGACGACGGCCACCCGCAGACACCGTCGCGCGGCAAGCGACGTGTTGCGCCGTCGCGCCGCCCTACGCCGCCCGCGGCGGCGCCGCCGGCCGACGGTGCGCCCGCGGCGGTGGGCGACACGCGGCTCGACCGGCTCGTGTAGGAGGCCTGCCATGATGTTGAGCGCGTTCGTCGTCGCCCAGATCGTGTTCGACGTCGCCCTGCTCGCACTGGTCGCCTTCTACACCTTCACCCGCAAGCCGCAGCCGCCCCCCGCGCCGCCCGAGTGGTACGCGCACTTCCTCAAGCTGGCGCAAGACGTGATCGCGGCGACCGAGCCGCCGTTCGACGACCCAGCGGGGCGGGCGGTGCCGGCTCCGCCGCCGCCCGACCGCTATCGTGAGGCGCGCGCGCTCCTCGCAACCGGTGCGCTTCCGGACGAGGTGGCGGGCCGCGCAGGACTGCTCCCCGGCGAAGCGCGGCTCCTCGCGAGAGTCGTCGCGGCGGAGGCAGGCTCGCCCGCCGCACGCAGGAGCGGGTGAGTGGGTCCTCCCGGCGCCCCGCCTCGCTTCGCGCGCGACGACTACTATCGCAGGCTCCACGTGGATCCCGGGGCGCATCAGGAGATCATCGGCGCCGCGTACCGGGTGCTGCTGCGCGCGCTCGGCAAACATCCCGATCTCGGCGGCGCCGAAGACGAAGCCAAGCTCATCATCGAAGCGTACGGGACGCTCAACGATCCCGAACGCCGGCGCGCCTACGACGGATGGCTTCGCGCGCACTCGGCGGCGCCGGTCCCCGCCGAGACGCCCCGGACGGTGCCGCTGTCG
>JBGOTH010000416.1:0-3718 GCA_041476345.1 Methylomirabilia bacterium | reverse complement strand
GATGTTCGACGACGCCGTGAACACCGCCGTCCGGGACATGGAAGAGGCGGGCATCGACGTCATCACCGACGGCGAAGCGCGCCGCACCGACGGGTACGTCGACACGTACTACAAGATCATCAAGAACATCTCGCCGCTGCCAATCGCGCGGAAAGCCGGCCCGTGGGGCTACGACATGCAGCAGCGTTACGAAGCCGTCGGCCGCATCGAAATGCCGCCGGCGGGCTTCGGACTCGTGAAGGACTACGAATATCTTCGCGCGCGCACGACGAAGCACGTGAAGGCGACGTGCGCGGGCCCGCTCACGTTCGGCTCGCGCATCCATCCCGGCAAGGCGTACAAGGGCGTGGTCGACGTCGCGGAGCGCTTCGCCGAAGTGATCAACCAGGAGCTGAAGGCGCTCGTCGCGGCCGGAGCTACCTTCATCCAGCTCGACGAGCCCGCGCGCGGAAACGTTTCCGGGGAAGAGATGGCGCGGCTGTTCAACCTCGCGACAGAAGGGGTGCAGGCCCGGTTGGGATTCCACATCTGCTTCGGCAACCGATTCGGCCGCTCCCGCTTCCTCCGCTCCTACGAGCCGTACTTCCCGGGCGCGCTCGAGGCGAAGGCCGACGAGCTCGTGCTGGAGTTCGCGGGGCGCGAGATGGCGGAGGTCGAGCTGTGGGCAAAATACGCCGACGGCCGCGGGCTCGGTGCCGGCGTCATCGACGTGAAGGGCTTCAACCAGGACACGGCGGAAGACGTCGCGCGGCGCATCCGCAAGGTGCTCCAGCACTGCCCCGCGGAGAAGGTCACGCTCAACCCGGACTGCGGGTTCGGCTGGTCCCCGCGCTACATGTGCAACCACAAGCTGGCGTCGCTGGCCGCGGGGGCGAAGCTCGTGCGGGCGGAGTTGACCGGAAAACGCTAAACTCGGGGAACGATCACCATTCGCCGGTGGTTCCCGTTATCAGCACACCCAAAAATTGACGGCACATGGGCCGTCAAGAATGAGGAGGACGCGATGCACCACTCACGCCGTCTCCGCTTTGCCGGAGCTCTGGCCGTCGCCGTCCTGATCGCCTTCGCGCTGGTCATACCCGCGCAGGCGCTTCAGGTCGGAGAGAAGGCGCCGGACTTCGAGCTGCCCGGGTCGCAGGGCAAGAACGTGAAGCTCTCCGAGCTCACGGCCAAGGGCCCGGTGCTCATCTATACGTTCATCGCCGCGTTCACCGGCACCTGAACGAAGGAAGTGAGCGGCCTCGACGCGGCCCTGCCGCAGTTCGAAGCCGCCGGTGCCCAGGTCGTGGGCATGAGCACTGACGCTGGTCCGGCACTCGTCGCCTGGTCGAAGGAGCTGAAGCTGCATCACACCCTTCTCGCAGACTTCCGCCGCCAGGTCCTTCCGAAGTACGACGCGATCTTCACGGACGAGAAACACCCGCTCTATCTCCGCGGCAAGCGAGCCTACTTCGTCATCGACAAGAACGGCGTGGTGAAGTTCATGAAGGTGATGGACAACCCGCTCGACCTCCTCGCGCCCGCCGACCTCCTCGCGGCCGTGAAGGCCGCCGGAGTGTAGTGACGGCCCGTGGCCGTCAAGTGATCGTCGCCGTCGTGGTGGCCGCCTCGCTGGCGGCCACCGCGGCCGCGGCCGCGCCGGATTTCGCGTCGATGCAGGTGCACCGCTACGAGGCGCCGAAGCCCGCACCTGCGTTCGAGCTCCCCGACCTCGCCGGAAGAACACACCGCCTCGCCGAGCTGAAGGGCAAGGTCGTGATGCTCTTCTTCTGGGCCACATGGTGACCCGATTGTCGGAAGGAGTTGCCTTCCGTCAACGCGCTGTACGAGGAGTTCCGCGGTAAAGGTCTCGAAGTTCGCCTGATCGACTTCCGTGAGGATCCGGCCCTCGTGCGCAAGACCGTCACGGAGCGCGGCTACACGGCGCCGGTCCTGATCGATCGGAGCGGTGACGTGACGGGGCGCGTCTATGGGGTGTTCGGTCCTCCGACCGCGTACTTCGTCGACCGGACAGGCCGTCTCGTCGGCCAGGTGATCGGCCCGCGCGGGTGGGATACGCCGCAGGCACGGGCGTTCGTGCAAGCGCTCCTCGAAGCGCATTAGAGAGCGACGTCTGCGGTAGACTCCGCTCGTGGCCTTGCCCCTCGAAGGCGTCGTCGTCGCCGATCTCACGCAAAACGTCGCGGGACCGTTCTGCGCGCAGATCCTCGGCGACATGGGCGCCGAGGTCATCAAGATCGAGCGGCCGGGGCGCGGCGACGACGCGCGCGCGTGGGCGCCGCCGTGGTGGGGCGACGAGAGCTCCGCGTTCATGGCGTTCAACCGCAACAAGCGCAGCGTCGCGCTCGACCTCAAGCAGGACGCCGGCATGACCGTGCTGCGGCGCCTCATCCGCCGTTCCGACGTCTTCATCCAGAGCCTTCGCGCCGGCGTCGCGGAAACGCTCGGCCTCGACTTCTCGAGCGCGGCCGCGCTCAATCCCCGCCTCGTGTACTGCGCGGTCACCGCGTACGGCACGCGCGGTCCCCTCGCCGACCGTCCGGGCTACGATCCCCTCATGCAGGCGTTCGGAGGGCTCATGTCGATCAACGGCCACCCCGGCGCGGAGCCGGCGCGCGTCGGGACGTCGATCGTCGACATGGGCACCGGGATGTGGGCGGCGCTCGGCATCGTCGCGGCGCTGCGCCAGCGCGATCAAACGGGGCGCGCGGTCGAAGTCACGACGGCGCTGTTCGAGACCGCGCTGATGTGGGTGTCGTATCAGGCGATGGGCTGGTTCGCGTCCGGCGAGGTGCCGGAGGCGCAGGGCTCGGGCGTCACGATGATCGCGCCGTATCAGGCGTTCCGCGCCGCCGACGGCTACGTGATGATCGCGGCGGGGTCCGACGCGCTCTTCACGCGGCTCATGACGGCGCTCGGCGCGCCGGATCTCGCGCGCGACCCGCGCTTCGTCGACAATCCGACGCGCGTGGCGAATCGCGCCGTGCTCGTCGACGCGATCACGAAGCTCACCGCCGCGCGCAAGACGGCCGACCTGCTCGAGGCGCTGCGCGTGGCCGGCGTGCCGAGCGCGCCGATCCAGCGCATCGACCAGGTGATGGAGGAGGCGCAGACGCGTGCGAGCGGCATGGTGCTGGACGCGCCGCATCCGCGGCACCCTGACTATCGATCCATCGGCCTGCCGATCCAGTGGAACGGGGCGCGCCCGGGCGTGCGCCGCATCCCGCCGCGCCTCGGCGAGCACGACGCGGACGTGCTCACGTGGCTCGGCTACACGCTCGACGACATCCGCGCCCTCCGGCAGCAAAAGGTGCTCTCGTGAGCTATCGCCATCTCCTCGTCGAACGCTCCCCCGACAACCACGTGGTCACCGTCACGCTGAACCGGCCCGAGCAGATGAACGCGATGAACACGGCGATGGGCGAGGACCTCCTCGCCTGCTTCGACGCGCTTCGGCGCGACCGCGACGTCCGCGCGGTCGTCTTCACCGGCGCGGGCGACCGCGCCTTCTGCGCGGGCGGCGATCTGAAAGAGCGCAACGAGATGACGGACGAGACGTGGCGCGCGCAGCACGTGATCTTCGAGCAGGCCGCTTCCCGCGTGCTGCGCTGTCCCGTGCCGGTCATCGCCGCCGTGGAAGGCTTCGCGCTCGCGGGCGGCTGCGAGCTCGCCATCCTCTCCGACTTCATCGTCGCGAGCGAGTCGGCGCAGTTTGGCG
>JBGOTH010000415.1:0-3723 GCA_041476345.1 Methylomirabilia bacterium | reverse complement strand
CCCGCGCGCGTGTAGCGGCGGCCCGCCGGCGTGTCGACCACGAAGAAGCCGGGACCGTTGATCGCGGCGTCGAGCGAGCGCCCGGTGCCCTGGACGAATCCCTGCGAGTAGTCCGTCCACTGGATGAGGCCGCCGCCCGCGGGCAGTGCGACCAGATTCGGCGAGCGCGAGGAGAGGGCGACCGCGTTGGGCACCATCGCGAGGTCGTCGCGCTTGAAGCCCGGCGTCGTGACGTTCGCGAGGTTGTTCGCGATGATCTCGTGGCGCTGCCACCGGACCTGCATGCTCTGCACGAGCGCCCCGATCGTCGCCATCGCGTGAGAGGGATAGCAACGGCGGTGCCACACCGCGGCGCGCGCGATACGACGCGCAGTTACCCCCGTCGGCGGCGCGCGGGGGCGGAACGTTTTTCCTCGCGCGCGACCTTCAGGGCTTCGGAACGACCTGGTAGCCGCCGCTCGCCACGGGCGTCACCACCGTGATGCGGATCGTCCCGCCGCCGGGCAAGGCGACATCCAGCAGGTGCGGCCCGGTCGGCAACGCGATCCACCGGCCGACGACATCCTTCGCGCTGCCGAGCACGCCGCCATCCATCGCGAGCACGGCGCCGGATGGAAGCCCGTCGATCCGGGCCAAGCCGCCCTCCGTGGACGATGGCGCATCCATGATCGGCGAACCGCTCGGCGCGGGAAGCGCGACGATCGCTCCGCCGTGCGGCACGTAGATCGTGGGCTGCGCATCCGCGACTCCGCTCGGTACGCCGACAGCGAGCAACACGCCCAAGAGGAACCGGCCCATCACGCCCTCCCGCTGTTCCATCGTCACCGGAGACCGCGGACTTGAGCGCCGGTAAAGTCCTAGCCGGTCACCGGCCATCTCCTGATCGGTCGTACGCACGCCTCTCCGACCTGCGCGCGTCGCATCTATGCGACTTCACGACGTCACGGGATATGGCACTCCGCTTGCCCTCTCGATTCGGTGCCCGGCGCACCGCGCGTGCGGCCGCGGGAGGGACCAAGACCCTCAACACAAGCCCAAGGAGGCAGAGTCATGCGAAGCCAGTCGTCGGGCGCGCCCGTCACGCTGCTCAGCGTCACCGGTCAGAGCGCGAAGCTGAAGGGGAAGTTCGACATCACGGATTCGCTGCACGTCGAGTGCGAGGTCGGCGGCGAGATGAACGTCGGCGGCCAGCTCGTCATCGGCGAGCGCGGCGCCGTCAACGCCACGGTCCGGACCGTGGACGCCATCATCCACGGCCTCTACGAAGGCGACATGATAGCGACGGGCACCGTCGAAATCAGCGTGACCGGCAAGGTCACGGGCAACATCGAGACCGACTCGCTCGTGATCGCCAAGGGCGGATTCTTCAACGGCAACGTCACCAGGAAGACGGACGCCGCCGCCACCGCCACCGCGCCCGAGTACGTGCCTACCGAGCGGGTCGCGATCTCGTTCTAACCCAGTGACGCCCCCCGGGCGGGGCGAGGAGGATCTCCCATGGCATTCGAGATGTTCGAGGGATCGAAGACGACCACGGCGACCGGCGTGCCGCTTCTGAGCGTGCAAGGCGCCACCGCCAAGCTCGAAGGAAAATTCGAGATCTCGGACTCGATCCAGATCGAGTGCGAGGTCGGCGGCGAGATGACGGTCGGCGGCAAGCTGCTGATCGGGCAGAACGGTATCGTGCGCGCCGACGTCCACACCGTGGACGCCGTCGTCATGGGGCAGTACGACGGCAATCTCGTCGCCAGCGGCGACGTGGAGATCGCCGCCACCGGTCGCGTGACCGGGAACATCGAGACCAACTCGCTCGTGATCGCCAAGGGCGGGTTCTTCAACGGGAACGTGGTCAAGATCCGCGAGACGGGGCACAGCGAGTCGACGCGCACGGAGCCCGCGCCGCGGGCGCTCTACATGCTGGACGAGCGGCGGCTGGCCGCCGGGCGTTAGGTAGGCGGTTCCCCGGGGGACGTCCGGGGCTCATGTTCGCGCCGGGAGCGGCCGATGGCTCCACCAGAACCGGTGCGAAAGGAGACCCCGGATGGTCCCCAAGATCGTCCTCCACAAGAAGAACGGGCACCACCACGTGCCCGCGGCCGCCCCGCCGTCGCTCGGCGAGCTCATGCGCGAGGCGCACACCGCCGGCGCGGCGGAGCCTCGAGCGACCTACGACGTCCTGAAGTTCTCGACGGTCGTGCGGACCGAGAAGCGGACGGCGCTCCTCGAGCAGGCCATGCGGCACGTCGACGGGCAGCAGGCCGCCCTCGGCGGACTCCTCGCCAGGACGGAGGCCGCGCTCGCGCGCGGCGAGCTGCAGGACGTGCGCGGCACGCTCGAGGCGCTCCGAACACAGGCGGGCGAAGCGACGCGGCTGTTCGCGCGCCTGCTCGCCTCCGCGGAGACGCGCGCTTCCCGGCACGGACTCGTCGACATCAACGACGTGATCGCAGACGCGGCGCAGCGCGCGGGCGCGGGGACCGGCATGCCGGTCGTCGCGCGGCTCGATCCGACCGGGCCGATGATCGTCGGCAACGCGGCGCGCCTGCAGCGCGCGCTGATCAGCTTCGTGGCCGTGCTCGCGAGCCGGCCGGTGTCGATCGACGTCGTGCAGGCGGACGGTGTGATCCAGGGCGAGATGATCGTCCGGATCACGGTCAACGGCGGCAGCCCCCTGCCGTCGGCGGCGGCGCTCGGCGGGCCCGCGCCGCTCGCCGAGCCCGTCGCCGACACGCTCGGTGTCCACCTCGCGCGGCAGATCGTCGCCGAGCACGGCGGCGTCGTGTCGCTCACGTCGGACGCGGACGGGCGCGGCGTCATCCAGATCGAGCTTCCCGAAGCGTGACCGGTCACAAGGAGACAGTCATGAGAGTGCTCGCCGTGGATGACTCCGCGACCATGCGACGGATCATCAAGAACCAGCTGAAGCAGTCGGGCATCGAAGACGTCGACGAGGCGGAGAACGGCCGCGCGGCGCTGGTGCTCCTCGCGCGCGGCCGCTACGACCTGCTCATCACCGACTGGAACATGCCGGACATGTGCGGGCTCGAGCTCGTCATCGAAGTCCGCAAGACGGAGCCCATCAAGAAGATGCCGATCCTGATGATCACCACGGTGTCCGCGAAAGAAGACATCGTGACCGCCTTGAAGGCGGGCGTGAACAACTACGTCGTCAAGCCCTTCGATGCCGCGACCCTGCAGGCCAAGGTGTCGCAGCTCGTCGGCGCTCAGTGAGGGCCGGAGCCATGGACGAGTCACGGGACACCACGCGTGAACGGTTCGTCACCGTGCCGGTGCGGGCGCGCGACGAGATCTGCGAGCTCACCTACTACCTCGAGCAGGGGCTCCGGAACATCCGCGACATCACCGAGCACCTGCGAGGGAGCTCAGGCACCATGCCGAGCGTCCTCGAAGATCTCCGCGACGTCGTGCGCATGACGGAGACGGCGACGGTACGGGTGCTCGAGGAGGCCGAGGCGCTCGTGGACGACAGCCGCACGGCCGCGCGCATCATCGCGGACGTGTCCACGAAAGCCCGCGCTGGCGACGCGGCGGCGGTCGCGGAGCCGATGCGTGCGCTCGACGCGCTCGTCGAGCGAGCCAACACCCGCGCGATGGAGATCATGTCCGCGCTCGAGTTCCAGGACCTCACCAGCCAGAAGGTCGAGCGCACCTTCGGCGTCCTGCAGGAAGTCCTCGTGCGCCTCGGCAAGATCCAGCACCTGG
>JBGOTH010000414.1:0-3725 GCA_041476345.1 Methylomirabilia bacterium | reverse complement strand
GTCCCGGACATCGTGAAGCGCGTCAGCTCCGCGCACGGGATCAGGCGATTGACGAGCTCCGCCCACCGGATCTCGAGCTCGTGGCTGGCGCCGAGGTGCGTGCCGCGCGCCACCTGGGCCTGCACCACCTTCACCACGGCGGGATGGCAGTGGCCGAGGAACAAGGCACCGTGCCCCATCCAGTAGTCGACGTACTCGTGGCCGTCGACGTCCCGCTTCCGGGAACCAGCCGCCGACTCGACGTAGATCGGGAACGGGGCCAGATGGCGGATGTCGTGCGTGATGCCGCCGGGGATGGCGCGGCGCGCCCGCTCGTACAACGCCGCGGCCTTCGGGTGACGGCCGCGGTACACCTCGAGAATCGTCATGGCCGCCCGATGATACCGCGGTGACCGGCTCCGGTGATGACCGCTTGCACCGAGGGGGGCTCATACGGTCCAATTGCTCGGTGACCTCGCCGTTCGCACTCGTCCTCCACACCCATCTTCCGATGGTGCTCAATCACGGCCGCTGGCCGCACGGCAGCGACTGGTTGAACGAAGCGACCTTCGAGTGCTACCTGCCCCTGCTGGACGTGGCCCACCGGCTCGTGGCCGACGGCATCTCGCCCAAATGGACGCTCAACATCTCGCCCGTGCTCACCGAGCAGCTCGCCTCCCCGGAATTCCAGAAAGAGCTCGCGTTCTACTACGACAACGTGCGGCGCGCGTGCGTGGACAGCCGCGAGCATTTCGCGCGCGAGGGACGCGACGACATCGTCGCCCTCACCCGCTTCTGGGAGCAATTCTACGAGCGCATGTGGGAGCTGCACCGCCGGATCGGCGGCGACATCCCCGGCACGTTCGCCGAGCTGCAGCGCGGCGGCCACGTCGAGATCATCACCTGCGCGGCCACGCACGGCTACCTGCCGCTCCTGTCGCGCGACGAGTCGATCCGCCTCCAGCTTCGGACCGCCGTCGAGACCCACAAGCGCCACTTCGGGACTGCGCCGCGTGGCATCTGGTTGCCCGAATGCGCCTATCGACCCCGATATGAATGGACCCCGCCCGCGGGACAGGAGCGAGGCGACCGGCGCCTGCGGCCGGGCCTCGAAGAGCTCCTGGCGGAGTACGATCTCGAGTACTTCATCGCGGACGCGCACCTCGTGGCGGCGGCCGCCCCGGTGTTCCTCTACCGCGACTACGTGCCGCGCAAGAGCGAGCTCGGCGCGCCCGGGCCCGACGTCAGCCGCAAGGCGCCGCGCTCGCCGTACGTGCCGTACCACGTGGCATCCCGCGGGGGCACCGGGTCGGCGGTGGCGTTCTTCCGCGATCCCAAGACCACGCTCCAGGTGTGGAGCCGCGAGAACGGATACCCTGGAGAATACGCGTACCTCGAATTTCACAAGAAGCACTTCCCCGGCGGGCTGCGCTTCTGGCGGATCACCGACAGCTCGAACGACCTCGGCAAGAAGATCGTCTACGATCCGGCGCTCGCGACCGACAAGACCCGCGGGCACGCCCGACACTTCACCGACCTCGTGCGCAGCGCGCTCGCGCAGCCGAAGGCCCAGGGCCCCGCGCTGGTGTGCTCGCCGTACGATGCCGAGCTGTTCGGTCACTGGTGGTTCGAGGGTCCGCAGTGGCTCGAGCACGTCGCGCGCGAGATGGCCGCGGCGAAGGACATCTCGCCGATGACGCTCGCCGAGGCGCTGGTCGCGGTGCCGCCCACCACGACGCTGCAGCTGCCCGAAGGCTCGTGGGGCGAGGGCGGAGATCATCGCGTGTGGCTCAACCGCGAGACGGAGTGGACGTGGGACCGCGTCTACAGCGCGGAGGCGGAGTGGACGGGGCACCTCAAGCGGCTGGGCAACGCGGGCGGCGATCTCCGGCGCGTGCTCGCGCAGGCCACGCGCGAGCTGCTCCTGCTCCAGGCATCCGACTGGCAGTTCCTCATCACCACCCAGGCCGCGCGCGACTACGCGGAGCGGCGCGTGGCGGAGCACTACGCGGAATTCAAGCGCCTCTCCGAGATGGCGCGCTCCCTCGAAGACGGCAACGTGCTCAGCGCGGAGGCGGCCGAGACCCTGCGCCGGCTCGAGCGCGAAGACTTCGTCTTCCCGACGCTCGACCCCGCGTGGGCGTTGCCTCCGGAGGCGTGAGCGGTCGTGGCCCGGCGCCCGCGCGTCCTCGCGATGATCATGGCCGGCGGCAAGGGCGAGCGCCTCCAGCCGCTCACCCGTGACCGCTCCAAGCCCGCCGTGCCGTTCGGAGGCCGCCATCGCATCGTCGACTTCGTCCTCTCGAACCTCACCAACTCGGGTCTGCTCTCGCTCTACGTGCTCGTGCAGTACAAGTCGCAGTCGCTCATCGAGCACCTGCGGCTCGCCTGGCGCGCCACCGGCCTCGTCTCCGACGCGTTCGTCACCGTCGTCCCGCCGCAGATGCGATTCGGCAACGCGTGGTATCGCGGGACCGCGGATGCCGTGCTCCAGAACCTGAACCTCATCGACGACTTCATGCCCGACGTCATCGCGGTGTTCGGCGCCGACCACATCTATCGGATGGACGTGGCGCAGATGCTCGACTTCCACCTCGACCACGAGGCGGACGTCACGGTGGCCGCGCGCCAGGTGCCGATCGGCAGCGCCTCCGACTTCGGCGTCATCGGCGTCGACACGGCCGGCCGCATGATCCGGTTCGACGAGAAACCGGCGCACCCGACGGCGCTGCCCGCCGATCCGAGCCGCGCACTCGTCTCGATGGGCAACTATCTCTTCACGCGGAACTCGCTCGTGGAGGCGCTGCTCGCCGATGCGCGCCGCAGCACCGACCACGACTTCGGCCGCTCGATCATCCCCGAGATGGTCGAGAGCGGCCGCGGGTTCGCGTACGATTTCCAGGCCAACGACGTGCCGGGCGTGAAGCCGTACGAGGAGCAGGGCTACTGGCGGGACGTCGGCACGATCGAGTCGTACTGGGAGTCGCACATGGATCTTCTGGGTGAATCGCCCCGCTTCGACCTCGACAACAGCCTGTGGCCGATCCGCGCCGGCGAGCACCCGGGGCCGCCCGCGCGCTTCATCGGCAGCGACATCGACAACGGCCAGGTGGGCGAGGGCTCGCTGATCAAGCGCGCGATCGTGCGCAACTCGATCCTCGGCCGCAGCGTGTGGGTGAACGAGGGCGCGATCATCGAGGACTCGATCGTGATGGACCAGACCACCATCGGCAAGGGCGCGCGCCTGCGCCGCGCCATCGTGGACCGCTACAACATCATCCCCGCCAACACCGAGATCGGCTACGACCCCGAAGAGGACCGGCGCCGTCATCACGTCGACCGCTCCGGCATCGTGGTGGTCCCGCGCGGAGGGCGCCGCGACTTCCTGCGCGGCCTCGAGGACCCGTGAGACCGGCGCGGCGCTCCGTGGCCGTGCACGGCCACTTCTACCAGCCGCCCCGCGAGAATCCGTGGCTGGAGTTCGTGGAGGTCCAGGATTCGGCGGCGCCCGCGCACGACTGGAACGCGCGCGTCACCGACGAGTGCTACGCCGCCAACACCGCCGCGCGCCGCCTCGACGAGGCGGACAAGATCCTCGACATCACGAACAACTACGAGCGGATCTCCTTCAACATCGGGCCCACGCTCTTCGCCTGGCTCGCGCGCGAGCGCCCCGCCGTGGCGGATGCCATCGTGCAGGCGGACCGGGCGAGCGTCGTCGCGCACGGGGGCCACGGCAACGCCGT
>JBGOTH010000413.1:0-3726 GCA_041476345.1 Methylomirabilia bacterium | reverse complement strand
TCCGCACCATCCAGCTCATGTACTACACGCATCAGATGGACGCGCAGCACAAGCCGACCGGCCCGTACAACGGGCCCACGGCCGACAAGCGCGTGCGCCAGGCCATCGCCTATGCGATCGACGCGGACGAGATCATCAAGAGCGTGCTCGACGGCAAGGGGATCCGCGTGGCCACGATGCTGCCGTCGATGCACTTCGGCTACGACCCGTCACTGAAGCCGATCAAGCACGACGCCGCGAAGGCCAAGAAGCTCCTCGCGGAGGCGGGCCACGCGAGCGGCATCGACATCGTGCTGAACGCGCCGCAAGGTCGCTACGTGCGTGACAAGGAAGTGGCGGAAGCGGTGACGGGCCAGCTCAACAAGGCCGGCATCCGCACGACCGTGAAGACGTACGAGTTCGTGAACTACCTGAACAACCTCGTGTACGTCCACAAGGCCGGGCCGGTGTGGCTCATCGGCTGGGGCACGAATTCCATGGACGCCGAGACCGTCTACGGGCCGCTCTTCAAGTCGCCCGGCATCTTCGTGAACTGGCACAACGAAGACTTCAACCGGATGTTCGACGAGGCGCAGTCCATCATGGACGAGAAGAAGCGCTTGGAGCAGTACCACCGCATCAACAAGCTGTGGATCGAAGAGATGCCGGCGGTACCGCTGTATCAGCAGATCGATCTCTACGGCGTCACCAAGCGCGTGAACTGGAAGGCTCGGAGCGACGAGGTGATCGACGCCTACGACATGTCGCTCAGGTAGAATGAGGGTGTCCATGACGACGGGCGGCCGTAATTCAGTGGCAGAATGCCAGCTTCCCAAGCTGGACGTCGCCGGTTCGAATCCGGTCGGCCGCTCCAAATAGTCAGGGGGCTGCGGGGAAACCCGCAGCCCCCTCGTCGTCATCTCGACCGCGGCGCACCCTTCAAGGCAAAGCCCGTCGTCGGAACGCTTCGCGCGTCTCCTTCGTCGCCACGTGCTCCACCGAATCGCCCTCGGCGTTGAGCACGACACCGTACGTCGCGAGTGCTTCCTCGCGCGTGATCTTGCCATTCAACACGTCCGCCAGTGCCTGCGCCATATCACGATCGAGAGGATCGCCGTACCCCGCGCCCCCCGCGATGTACTCCCACAGCTGATCCCCAGGATGCAGCACAATCATCTTCTTCGACGGCAATTCCTCGCGCGCGCCGCCCTTCCGCACGATGAACGCGCGCGCCGAGCGTCCCGGTGCGCCCCCCGCGAGCCCCCACGGCGCCGACGCGAACCGCTCCCCACGGTGCGAGATCGTGACGTCGGTCGTCGTCGCCTCGTACACTTTCTCGAGCCCGAGCCCCCCGCGCCACCGGCCCGCGCCGCCCGAATCCGTCCACAGCCGCATCCGCGGAATTCGCAGCGGAAAGTTCATCTCCACCGACTCCACCGGGATGTTCATGCAGTTCGACACGTCGGTCTCGATGCAGTCGATGCCATCTTTGGTCGGGCGAGCGCCCATGCCGCCGGCGGCCAGCTCGCTCGCCACGAACGGTTTCCCCGTCGCCGGGTCGACGCCGCCGAAGGCCATCACGAGCAGCGTGCCGGAGTTGGCGGCGGGCATCTTCCCGGGGAGGGCCTTCACGAGCGCCCCGAGAATCGTATCCGCGATGCGCTTGATCGTTGCCGTGCGGCAGCTCACCGGCGCGGGCGGGCGGGGGTTCACGATGGTGCCCTCGGGTAGGATCGCGTCCACTGCGCGAAAGCAGCCGCCGTTGTTCGGGATGGACGCGTCCGAGATGGCGCGCACCGCGTAGTACACGGCCGACATCGTGGAGGCGGGCACGGAGTTGAACGGGCCGCGCACCTGTGGGTCGCTGCCCGTGAAGTCGAACGTCATCGACGAGCCGCGCACGCGCAGGGTGACCGCGATCTTCACGCGCTTGCCGATGTCCACGCCGTCGTCGTCCAGGTAGTCCTCGAAGGCGTAGTCGCCGTCGGGAATGGTCTCGATCTGGGCGCGCGTGAGGCGCTCGGCGCGGGCGAGCAGCTCCTCGATGTAGCCGGTGACCGTCTCGGCGCCGTGCGTGGTGAACAGCTCGCGCAGACGCAGGCCGCCGAGGCGTCCCGCCGCCACCTGCGCCATCAGGTCGCCCGTGAACACGTCGGGGAGGCGCACGTTGCGCCTGAGGAGGGCGAAGAGGTTCTCGTCGAGGGCGCCGGCGCGGAAGAGCTGGGTGGGCGGGATGATCACGCCTTCCTGGTACAGCTCCGTCGCGTCGGTGGGCACGCTGCCCGGGGTGCGGCCGCCCACGTCCTGGTGGTGACACATCGTGCAGGCCAGCGCGACGGGGCACCCCTCGACGATGACGGGCACGGCCAGCGTGATGTCGGGGAGGTGCGTGCCGCCGTCGTAGGGGTCGTTCAGCAGGAACGCGTCGCCCTCCCGCATCGTCTCCGGCGGGAACGCGCGCACGATGCGCCGCGCGGCGAACTGGAGCGCGCCGAGATGGATGGGAATGGCCGCGGCCTGCGCAATGGTCTCGCCCTGCACGTTGAAGAGCGCGGCGGAGGCATCCAGACCTTCCTTCACGATCGGGGAGGCCGCGCTTTTGAGGAGGGTCAGCTCCATCTCGTCGGAGATGGCATCGAGCCGGTTGCGCAGCACCTCGAGCAGGATCGGGTCGATCACCACGCCGCTCATGCCGTCCTCCGGAGACGCAGGTTGCCGGATTCGTCGACGACGGCCTCGTGCGAGGGCGGCAGCACCGTCGTCGTGTCCATTTGCTCGATGATCGCGGGACCAACCACGTGCGCGCCGATGGGCAGGCGCGCGCGCTCGTAGATCGCCGTCGCGACGAAACCCCCCGGTGCGAACCACGCACGTCGCTCGCGGATGCGCGCGTCCATGAGCGCGCCGCTCGCCCGCGCGGTCGATCGCAGCGTCGGCCGCGGCAGCGGATACGTGTGCACGGCGCGGAAATTCACGAACTCCACCGGCTGCTGCGTGCGCGCGTACCCGTACACGCGCTCGTGCACCGCGTGGAACGCGGTCAGCACCGCCGGCATCCGTTCCGGCGCGACGGGCGCGCCAAGCGGCACCTCCAGCTCGTACGCCTGTCCCACGTAGCGCATGTCCGCGGAATACACCACGCGCACCTCGCCGGCCGGCACGCCTTCGCTCTTCATCCGCCCGCGGCCTAGAGCGTCCAGCTCCGAGAGACACCGGTTGACGGCGGCCAGATCGATCGCGTCGGTGGGCGCCTGGAGCGTGCGCGCGTGGTGGTGCTCGATGGACGCGGAGAGCAGGCCGAACGCCGCGAGCACGCCCGGCGCCTCGGGCACGATCACGTCCGTCATGCTCATCTCCTCGGCGAGAGGCACGCCGTGCACCGGTCCGGCGCCGCCGAGCACCACCAACGCGAACTGGCGCGGGTCGTAGCCACGCTTGATCGTCACGAGGCGGATCTGGTCGGCCATGCGGGCGTTGATGACACGATGAATGCCCGCCGCGGTGGCCACCGCATCGAGGCCGAGCTTCTCGCCGATCGCGCCGAGCGCCTTTTCCGCCGCGCCCACGTCGAGCGTCATGAGCCCGCCCGCGAAGCGCTCGGGGTTCAGGTAGCCGAGGACGAGACTCGCGTCCGTCACCGTGGCCTGATCGCCGCCGCGGCCGTAGCACGCGGGGCCGGGCTCGGCGCCCGCGCTCCGCGGCCCCACGCGCAGCCCGCCCGCCGCGTCGATCCACGCGATGCTGCCG
>JBGOTH010000412.1:0-3726 GCA_041476345.1 Methylomirabilia bacterium | reverse complement strand
GTGGTCGACATCCTCGAGCTGCTGGCGCCGAGCCGTGCGGGGCTCGCGCTCAGAGAAGTCAGCGCGCAGCTCGAGGCGCCGAAGACCAGTTTGCTGCCGCTGCTGCGGGCGCTCACGGCGCGCGGCTATCTCGAGCACGGAGCGGGCGGCGAGTATCGGATCGGCCCGAAGGCGCTCGAGCTGGGCGCGAGCGTATCCGCACGCCGTGATCTGCACGAGGCGGCGCGGCCGGCGCTGATGCGGCTGATGCGGCGGACCGGCGAGACGGTGTTCCTCAGCGCGCTCACCAGCGATCGCATGTCGGTGGTATACGTCGACAAGGTCGAGAGCGAGCACATCATCCGCTACGCGGCGGGCGTGGGGGATCGTCGCCCGCTCCACGCGACGTCCAGCGGGAAGGTGATCCTGGCGTTTCTGGACGCGGATGCGCGGGACGACATTCTTCGATCGCTGCCGCTCGTGCGCCACACGGACCGGACGGTGACGAGCCTGCCGGCCCTCCGCGCCGCCCTCGACGAAATCCGGCGCACGGGCGTCTCCGTCAGCGTCGACGAAGTGGTGCGGGGCGTCTCCGGCGTGTCGTCGCCGATCTTCGAGGGCGGCGATCGTGTGGTCGGCGCCTGTACGATCGGCGGCCCCACCGACCGCGTGCGTCCCCGGCTCAAGGAGCTTGCCACGGAAGTGAAAGCGACCGCGCGCGCCATCTCCGCGCTGCTCGGTCCGAGGAGGAGTCCATGAAGGTCGGCGTCGCGCTCAACATGCTGACGAAAGAAGACCGTTCGGATGCGGACGTGTTCCACGAGCACATGGCGCTCGGGGATCTCGCGGAGCCGCTCGGCTTCGATTCGCTGTTCGCGCTCGAGCACCACTTCACCGGCTACGCGATGTCGCCGTCGCCGACGCACCTCCTCGCCTACTACGCCGGGCGGACGAAGCGCATCACGCTCGGGACCGCCGTCATCGTGCTCCCGTGGCACGATCCGGTGCGCGTCGCCGAGGAGATCGCGCTCATCGACGTGTACTCGGGCGGCCGTTGCCTGTTCGGCTTCGGGCGCGGCGCGGCCAGCGTGGAGTACGCGGGCCTGCGTATCCCGATGGAGGAGGCGCGCCCCCGCTTCGTCGAGGCGGCGAAGATCGTCGTGAAAGCGCTGACCAACGACGTCTTCGACTATGACGGCGAGTTCTTCAAGATTCCTCCGACATCGATCCGCCCGCGACCGATCTCGCATCCCGAGCGGCGCTTCTACGCGTCGTCGGTGAGCCCGGAGTCCGCCGAGATCATGGCCAGGCTCGGCTTCGGCGTGCTCGTCGTCATGCAGAACGAGTGGCCGAAGGCGGCGCAGGACATCCAGCGCTATCGCGACATCGCGGTCAGCGTCGGGCACACACCGCGCCCGCCGATCATCCTCACGAACGTCTCGTGCGCGGAGAGCCGCGACGAGGCGCAGGAACGCGCGAAGACGTACCTGTCGCGCAAGTGGGACTCGATCGACGACCACTACCACTTCTCGGACGGGCATCTCGCGTCCGTGAAGGGCTACGAGTTCTACGGCGGCATGGCCAAGACCTACTCGAAGATGAAGGACGAGGGCTTCCGCAAGAAGGCCACGGACTTCTACGTCAAGATCCAGATCGTCGGCACGCCGGACGACTGCCTCCAGCAGGTGGCCGAGCTCCAGCGCCTCACCGGGCTCGACCATCTCGCCACGGAGTTCGGCTTCGGTGGCATGCCGCACCAGCAGGCCGAGCTGAACATGCGGCTCTTTGCCGATCGCGTCATGCCGGTGTTGCAGCGCGACCGCGCGTTCGCGACACCGTCGTCCGGTGCGCCGGCACCGGCGAGCAGCGCCGCCGCTCCGAGTGCGTCCGGCGTGTTCGCGCCGGCCTGAGGCGCGATGCGCTTCGGGTGGCTGACGCTGGCGCACTCGGCCGGTCCGGAAGCCGATCACACGGCCATCGCGCAGCAGCTCGAGCAGGCGTGCCTGGCGGACGCGCTCGAATTCGACGGCGTGTGGCTCACCGAGCACAACTTCACGGGCGAGGCCGTCTACTGCGATCCGATCCCGTTCGCGTCCGCGGTGGCCGTGCGCACCCGGCGCGTGCGGATCGGATTCGCGGTCATCCAGCTCGCGCTGCGGCATCCGATCCGTCTCGCGGTGCAGCTGGCGCTGCTCGACAACCTGTCCGGCGGGCGGCTGGACGTCGGTGTCGGGCGCGGCTCGATCTACAACGAGTACGAGTTCGTCGGGTACGGTCTCCGGAGCGACGACGCGCGCGAGCGCGCCGACGAGACGCTCGAGATCCTGACGCGCGCGTGGACGGAAGTGCCGTTCGCATATCACGGCAAGTACTACGATCTCTCGTTGCCGGAATTGCGTCCGCGCCCGTACCAAAAACCTCATCCGCCCATTTGGCGGAGCGTGGTCACGCCGCCGTCGTTCCGTGAGTGCGGCCGGCTCGGCGTGCCGATCATGACACCGCGGATTCCACTCGAGCGAATCCCCGAGCGCCTCGCGCTCTACGATGAAGGGCTGGCGGAGGGCGGCTACGACGCCGTGACCCGGGCGCGGCTGCGCGCGCAGGCGGCGATCTGGCGCCACGTGTACGTTGGCGAGAGCCAGGCCGAGGCGGAGGACACGCTCGGCGCCGCCGTCCTCCACACGCGCCGGCACATGATCCACGCGCGTACGGCGCACAACCCGACCGATTTCCACGTAGATCAGGCATTCCTGAACCCGTTCGCGGACCCCGCGGTGTCCGACGAAGAGGGCACGCGCTGGTCGCTCGAGACGGGCGCGCTCTACGGGACGGCGAAGCGCGTGGCGGAGCAGGTGGCGGAGCTACGCGACGCGGGAGTCCAGCACCTGTTGGCTCAGCTGAGCTTCGGGTATCTGTCGCACGAGAAGATCACGGCGTCGATGCGGCGATTCGCCGAGGACGTCATGACGCACTTCCGGGAGACTCCGTAGGCAGCGGCACCGTGTCCCGCCTGCTCCTCGCCTTCGTCTTCATGACACTGGCCGCGTGTGGCCCGCCGCGCTGGCACAACGTCGACGTGGCCCGCGACACGCTGGCCGCCTTCAAGTGGGACGAGGACGCCTGCCGTCGTGAGAGCCTCTACCGGAACATGCGTCCGCGCTGGGGCGAGAACCCGTTGTTTCCGTACCTGGTCGTCGACGAGGACCGGGCGGCCGACTGCATGAAAGCGCGCGGGTGGCAGCCGGGCAACAACTGACCCGCTGGTTCAGCCCAGCTTCACGCCGTACTTCTCGAGCGTCTCGTCGCGCAATTCGAGCCCGAGCCCCGGCGCTTCGGGGATCGTCATGAAGCCGTCGACGATCTGCGGGCGCTCGCGAAACAGCTCGAACCACAGGGGATCGCGCGTGGCGTCCGCGAACGATTCGAGGATGAAGCCGGTGGGGCTGGCCGCGACGGCGTGCACGTGGATCTGCGGATCGTGATGCGCGGCCATCGGAATCTGATAGAGCTCCGCCATCACGGCGGCCTTGCGCCATGTCGTGAGACCGCCGGCCCAGGTCGAGTCGATGATCAAGTAGTCGACGAGACCTTCCGCGAGCATCGTCCTGAGCCCGAACGGCGAGTACTCGGTCTCACCGGCGGAGATCGGGATGCTCGTCTCGGCTTTCAGGCGCGCGAGCGTGTGGCGTTCGTCGAACCACGGCATCGGGTCTTCCAGCCAGAAGATGTCGTGCGGCTCGCAGAGCT
>JBGOTH010000411.1:0-3733 GCA_041476345.1 Methylomirabilia bacterium | reverse complement strand
CGGAGCTGATCTCCGTGCTTCGCCGGCACTCGACGGCGTCGCTCCTCGCGCTGCTCGACGAGACGTACGCGCGCACGGACTGGATCGACGACTGCGCGCGCATCCGGTGCCCCGTGCAGATCATCGCCGGCTCCGAGGATCATTTTCCGACGGTCGGGTTGTCGACCCGTGTGGCCCGGACGATCCCGCGCGCGCGCTTGCACGTGGTTCAGGGCGGGCCGCACTTTCCCAACCGCACGCATCGCGCGGAAGTGCAGGGCGTCATCGGCACGTTCCTGACGGAGATCGGAGCGCTGGTGCCGGCGTGACCGTCCGTGACGTCGCGCTGGCGATGGTCACGGTCGTGCTGTGGGGCGTCGCCTTCGTCGCGACTCGCATCGGCCTCGACAGCTTCTCGCCGCCGCAGCTCGTCTTCCTTCGCTTCCTCGTCGCGTCCGTCCCCGCGCTCTTCCTGGCGCGTCCGACCGTGAGCTGGGGGCTGCTGACGGCAACCGGTCTGACGCTCTACGCCGGGCAGTTCCTGTTCCAGTTCTTCGGGATCGTGTACGGCACGCCGGTGGGGCTGGCGGCGCTCATCGTCCAGACGCAGGCGCTCTTCACGGTGCTCTTTGCCGCCCTCGTCCTCGGAGAACGGCCGACGACGCGGCAGACGATCGGGCTCGTGGTCGCGTTCGCCGGCCTCGTGGTGATCGCCGCCACGGCCGGACACGACCTGACGCTGCTCGGCTTCGGGCTGACGCTCATCTCGCCGATCAGCTTCGCGGTCGGCAACATTCTCCTGAAGAAGATCGACGTCGCGGCGGATCTCGCGCTGACGGCGTGGATGAGTCTGGTGCCGCTGCTGCCCGCCCTGGCCCTGTCCGTGCTGCTGGATGGCCCCGACGGGTTCGTTCGCGCGATGGCGTCCGCGACGTGGCTCGGATGGGGCGCGGCGGTCTTCCTCGGCGTCGTGGCCACGACGCTGGCCTACTCGATCTGGGGCAATCTGCTGCGCCGTTACCCTGTGGCGACCGTCGCGCCGTTCGCGTTGCTGGTGCCGTTCGTCGGCGCGCTGTCGTCCGCGCTGGTCTTCGGCGAGCGATTCGGTCCGGTGCGGCTCGCCGGTATGGCGTGCGTGCTCGCCGGTCTCGCCGTCATCGTGCTGCCGGGGCTCCGATCCAGCGCGACCGAGTTATTCGACGACGTAGTCCGCTCGTAGTCGTACCGACGGCGGAATCGTCAGCCCGAGCGCCTTGGCGGTCTTCAGGTTGAGGACCAGCTCGAACCTGCTGGCCTGTTCGATCGGAAGATCGCCGGGGCTGGCGCCCTTCAGGATCTTGTCCACGTAGGTGGCGGCGCGCCGAAACATCGCCGGAAAGCTCGGCGAATAGGACGCGAGCCCGCCGCCTTCGACAAACTCGCGGTAGGCGAAGACGGCCGGGAGCCGGCGCTTGGCGGTGAACTCCAGGATCTTCCCCCGACGCGCGAGCAGGGCACGATCGGGCACCACGATCAGCGCATCAGCCCGCGCCGCCACGATGGCGTGGAAGCTCTTGTCGAGCTGCTGACTGTCGGCGGCACCCACCAGTGGCTCCAGCGTGAGTCGAAGCGTCTGCGCTGCGGCCTGCATCCCCTTGAGCGCGCCGGTGTGTTGTGGGTTGGTCGGATTCCACAGCACCGCGATGCGGGACAGGTCCGGCACCAGCTCCTTCAGCAGTTCCAGCCGCTTGCCGTCGGTCTCGTGCATCATCGTGGCCGACCCCGTGATGTTTCCGCCGGGTCGCGCGAGCCCCGGAGCGATACCGACGATGACGGGGTCGGCGATCACCGCCATGACGATGGGGATCGTCTTCGTCGCCTTTTTTGCGGCAAGTACGCCAGGCGTGCCCGCCGTCACGATGACATCGACATTGAGCCGAATGGCCTCGGCGACGAATGACGGGAACCGATCGTATCGGCCCTCGGCCCAGCGGAAGTCGATCACGAGGTTCTGTCCCTCGACGTAGTTGAGCTCGCGCAACCCTTGGCGAAAGGCCGTAACGACATCGGCTTCGAGGGCAGCCGACGAGTTGCCGAGGTACGCGATTCGATAGACCTTCCCCGCCTGCTGCGCCTGGGCGGCGAGCGGCAGAGCGAGAACTGCGAGGGCGAGGACGAGGGCGCGATGCGTGATGTCCAGCCTATTCCACGAGACTCGCTAGTTCTTCACCGCGCCCGCGGTCAGCCCGGAGACGTAGTAGTCGAGGAAGAAGACGTAGAGGATGACGATCGGGACGGAGCCGAGGACGGCGCCCGCCATCAGCTGACCCCAGTAGTAGATGTCGCCGCGGATCAGCTCGCTCGTCACGCCGACGCTCGCGGTGATCTGGTCCGACGACGACGTGAAGGTCAGCGCGTAGATGAACTCGTTCCACGACAGCGTGAAGGCGAAGAGCGCCGCGCACACGAGGCCGGGGACGGCGATGGGCAGGATGATGCGCCAGAGGGCCTGGATGCGGGTGGCGCCGTCGACCATCGCGCACTCCTCGACCTCCTTCGGCACCGTGCGGAAGTAGCCCATCAGGAGCCACGTGCAGAAGGGGACGAGGAACGTCGGGTAGGTGACGACGAGCGCCCACTTCGAATCCGCGAGCCCGAGCCAGTTCACCACTTGCGCGAGAGGCAAGAACAACAACGACGTCGGCACCAGGTAGGTGACGAAGATGCCGGTGCCGAAGCTGCCCACCGCGAAGAACTTCAGCCGCGCGAGCGCGTAGGCGGCCATGGTGCCGATCACGAGCGACACCACCGTGGCGAGCAGCGTGACGAAGAGGCTGTTCTTCGTCCACGTGAGGAACTCGCTCTCCGTGAGGAGCTTCACGTAGTGCTCGAGCGTGACGCCCTGGCGGATGAGGAGCGGGACGGCCTCCCGATCGTAGAGCTCGCGGTCCGTCTTCAGCGACGTGAGCGTCATGTGATAGAACGGAAACACCGCGAAAAGCAGAAACGGGACCAGCAGCAGGTGGTTCAGCACGCGCCTCCAGAAGGCCCGCCGCGACATCAGTTCTCCTGCTTGCGCACGTAACGGAGCTGCGCGAAGACGACGAACGCGAGCAAGGGGAAGAGATAGAGCGAGATGGCCGCGCCTTCCCCGATGCGCCCGCTCTCGAGCCCGATCTGACGGGAGAGCGTCGCGAAGAGGTGCGTGGAGTTGATCGGGCCGCCGTGCGTGAGCTGGTAGACGATGTTGAAGTCGCTGAACGTGAAGATCGTCGAGAAGAGCACGACGATGGCCAGGACGCCCTTGAGCATCGGGAGCGTCACCCACCAGAAGCGCGCCCACGTGCCGGCGCCGTCCGCCTCCGCCGCTTCGTAGAGCTCCTTCGGGATCGAGACCAGCCCCGCCAGGATGGTGATGACGAAGAACGGCAGCCCGCGCCAGATGTTGACGACGACGACGGCCGTCATCGCGTAGTACCGCTGGCCGAGCCAGTTCGGCCCCGGTGGATCGAAGATGCCGAGCGCGATGCCCGTCCAATTGACGACGCTGTAGAGCGAGTTGAACATCCACGACCACCCGAGCACCGAGAGCGCGGTGGGGATGACCCACGGCAGCAGCACCATCCCGCGGATCAGCCGCTTGAACCAGAGCTGCTGGTTCAGGAGCAGCGCGAGCGAGATTCCCATGACGAGCTTGAACGCGATGGCCGTGCCCGTGAACACGAACGCGTTCTGGAACGTCTGCCGGAAGGCGTCGCTCTGCCAGAGGTTGATG
>JBGOTH010000410.1:0-3734 GCA_041476345.1 Methylomirabilia bacterium | reverse complement strand
GGGCGTCCTGCTCCTGGTCAACCATCGCCGCCGCTTCGACGCGTATCACCGGGACATCGCACGGTTCATCGGGGGCGGCGGGCTCGGTCGCATCCAGCACATCACGTGTTACTACACCTCGGGCGTCGCGAATACCGGCGCGCATCTCTTCGACGCGCTCCGGCTCTACGGCGGGGAGATCACGTGGGTTCGCGCGCGGCGAAGCGTCAACCCGTCGCCGAATCCCGACGACCCGAACCTCGACGCGTGGCTCGGGTTCGAGGCGGGCTTCACGGCCACGGTGCTCGCGTGCGACGTCAAGGCGTACTACGTGTTCGAGATCGACGTGCTCGGCACGGAAGGGCGCCTGCGCATCGCGTCGACGAGCGCCGAGACGCTCACGTTCGAGGCGGTCCGCGACAGCCGCGTGTCCTCGGAGTACCGCGAGCTGTATCCGGCGCCGGCCCCGGTGCCGAGCGGGCCGCACGAGCAGATGATCGACGCCGTGCAGAACGTCCTGGACAGCCTCGACGGTCGCGCGCAGCCGGCGTGCACCGCCGAGGACGGCGAAAAGGCCCTGGAGATCATCATCGCGCTGCGGGAGTCGGCGGCGCGGGACGGCGCGCTCGTCGAGCTGCCCCTGCGTGACAGCGCGGTCCGCATCGCCTCCCGCTGACGAAGAAAAGGAGACCACGAGCATGGCCACGCTAGCGCTGCTGGGAGGAACGCCGCTTCGCACCACGCCATTCCCGCGTCACCCGATCGTGGGGGACGAGGAGAAGCAGGCGGTGCTCGACGTGCTCGAGCGCGGCGAGCTGTCGACCTTCATCGCGGCGCCGGGTCGGTACTTCCTCGGGGGGACGAAGATCAGGGAGTTCGAGCGCCGGTTCGCGGAGTACCACGACGTGAAGTACGCGGTGGCCTTCAACTCCGCGACGGCCGCGTTGCACGCCGCCGTGGTCGCGGTCGGCGTGCAGCCGGGGCAGGAGGTCATCGCCACGCCGTACTCCTTCACCTCGTCGGCGACCTGCGCGCTGATGCACAACGCGATTCCCGTGTTCGCCGACATCGAGGACGACATCTTCTGCCTCGACCCGCGCTCCGTGGAACGCGCGGTGTCGCCGCTCACGAAGGCGATCATTCCCGTGCACCTCTTCGGCCACCCCGCGGACATGGACGGCATCATGGCCGTCGCGCGCCGGCACGACCTCAAGGTCATCGAGGATTGCGCGCAGGCGCCGGGCGCGCGCTACAAAGGGCGCATCGTGGGGACGATCGCCGACTGCGGCATCTTTTCTTTCACCGAGAACAAGAACGTCACGACCGGCGAAGGCGGCATGCTGATCACGAACGACGAGACGATCGCCGACGGGGCGCGCATGGTGCGCAACCACGGCGAGATGGTGGTCGAGGGGCAGAAGGTCCGCACGTACAGCCCGTCCATCCTCGGGTGGAACTACCGCCTGACCGAGATGGAAGCGGCGCTGGGCATCGTGCAGTTCGGGCGGATGGACACGCTCAACGGAGAGCGCCAGCGGCTGGCCGACTATCTGACGTCGAAAGTCTCGGGGATTCCGGGGCTGACGCCGCCCGTCGTGCGCCCGTCCTGCACGCACGCCTTCTACATCTACGCGATGAAGTACGACGCGGCGCGGACCGGCATCTCCCGTGCGACATTCGTGAAGGCGCTGGCTGCCGAGGGCATTCCGTTCGGCGCCGGCTACGTGCCGCCGCTCTATCTCACGCCCATCTACCACGAGAGCCGGCCTTTCGCGTTCCAGCACTACACGGGGACGGCGCGGTACGACAAGGGACTCTGCCCGGTCACCGAACGGCTCTACGAGAGCGACCTGATCCAGACGCAGATCGCGCGGCCGCCGGCGACCGTGGAAGACATGAACGACGTGGTCGACGCGATCCACAAGATCCTCGACGGGCGCGCCGCGCTCGCGGCGGCGGGAGCGTAGGCTGGCCGGGCTCGGCGTCTTCTCCTTCGGGCGGATGCAGAGCCAGCGCTGCCCGAACAAGATGTTGCGTCCGTTCGGCGGCACCACGCTGACGGACATCGTCCTCGACAAGCTGGCCGAGGTCGGGCGCCACGGCTACGACACGTTCTACGCCGGACACGAGGACGCGTTCGCGGAGAAGTGCGGCCAACACGGGGTCCGCTACGTTGCACGGACCCTGCATTCGGCGACCATCGACGGGCCCATCGTGGAGATCCTCGGCTTCCTGCAGGACGTCGACTACGACTGGGTCGTGCTCGTGAGCGGCTGCCTGCCGTTCCTGAAGACGGACACGATCCTGAGATTCCTCCGCGAGCACGGCGATCGGGGACGCCCGGCGTTCTCGGTGCGCCCCCATCGGCACCATTTCGTCGACGAAGAGCGACGTGCCGTGAACTGGGACATCACGAACAAGACGCTCAACACGAAAACGGTGCGGCCACTCTACGAGCTGGTCGACGCGCTCTATCTGTTCGACCGCAAGTTCTTCCTCGCGGAGGGGCGATACTGGGACTGGGCCACCGTGGATTTCGTGGAGGTTGGCGGCAAGCACGAGCTCTTCGATGTCGACACCGAAGACGATTTCGCGGTGGCGCAGGCGATGTGGCGCGCGGGCGGCGGCCAAGGATGAAGCGTCGCATCGGTTTCTGGATATCGCGGATGGCAGACCTTCGCGCAGCAGCGCCTGTCATTGATCTCGCGCTGCGACGCGGCGATTTCGAGACGATCGTCCTTCGCCCGGCGTGGCCGATCTCCCGCCCCTACTACACCGTTGACGATATTGCGCTCCGAACCGCTCTGGGTCCGGCACTCCGTACAGTGGTGGTGGAGACTCCGGAGACCCTCGATCGAACGATCCGAGACAACACGCTGGATACGCTGGTGACGGTCATGCCGACGGTCAGTGACGTTCCCGCGTCGACGGCCGAAGGGGTACGCGCGCGCACGCGGTCGGCGGGCGTGCGATGGGTCTCGCTTCCATTCGTCTACCAGCAGGACCTGATGTGTGCGACCGAGCCGGAAACAATGACGCGGGAGTGGGATCTAATCGCGACGCTCGGTCCCTACTCGTTGTCTGTCGTCGAGTCCGAACTGTCCTCGGCGCCAGCGGCTCTTCGGCATGCCGTCCTCGATCGCCTCGTGCCGGTGGGCTATCCCGAACTCGACGGGATCAACGCGCTCGATCGTGAAGCCATCCTCGCGAAGTACGACTTGCCAGCCGATCGTCCGGTGATCTTCGTGTCGACGGCACACACACAGCGGGCGCATCCTCGCGCGGATCGGGGTCGTGCCGCGCTCGAGGCGAGGTTTCGTGGGTGGCGCCCGCTGACACGCCGGGCGGTCCTGGCGTTGCCGTTCGCCTTGCCGGCGGGGCAAATCATTCCGTACCGCCGCTATCTCGCGCGTCTGCGTGAACTCGCGGATTCGAACGGTGCGTACCTCGTCGCGAAGACCCGAACGAAGCACGAGGATCCTTCGTATATTGGGGAGTACGTCGATCGCGTGATCGGGGACGTAAGCTATTTTCCGTTCACGACGCTGGAGCTGCTCTCGCTGTCGTCCCTCTATTTTGGCTTCATCAGCATGACCGCTCTGGAGGCGCTCGCGTGTGGACGCTATGCGATTACTGCGTGTGCCCTTCCGCTGGAGCGGATTGTGCCGCCCCTGTTCGCGCAATGGTCGCGACGCTACCTGCTCGACCCCGGGACGATCGCCAACACGCCCGGGGCGAGCGAGGTCATCGACGGC
>JBGOTH010000409.1:0-3739 GCA_041476345.1 Methylomirabilia bacterium | reverse complement strand
CGCATCATCTTCACGCGCCTGCGCGAGGAGGACCCCGCGCGTGCGTGATATCGCCGTCGTCATTCCCGCGGGCGGTGTCGGCCGGCGCATGGGAGGCCGGACGCCGAAACAGTTTCTGCGATTGGGCGGGTCGACGATCCTGGCACTCACCGTCGGGCATTTCGCGCGCCATCCCGCGGTGAGCGACGTCGTCATTGCGGCGCCGGCGGCGTACCTCGCGAGAACGCGCCGCGCGCTCTCGGCCGTACGGGGCGGCGCCCGCGTGCACGTGGTCACCGGCGGTGCCGAGCGGCAGGAATCGGTCTGGTTCGGCATGCAGGCGACGCCCGAGGATGTGGCGCTCATCGTCGTGCACGACGCCGTGCGGCCCTGCATCACCCGGCTGCTCATCGACCGGGTGACCGACGCGGCGCGGCGAAGCGGCGGCGCGATCTGCGCGCTACCCATCGCGGAAACCGTGAAGCGCGTGCGCGACGACGTGGTCGAGGCCACGGTCGATCGGAGCGCGCTGTGGCTGGTCCAGACGCCGCAAGCCTTTCGCGCGGCGCTGCTGCGCGAGGCCCATGAGAAGGCGCGCCGCGACGGGTTCCTCGGCACCGACGAGTCGATGCTCGTCGAGCGTCTCGGCCATCCAGTTACCGTCGTGCGGGGACTTCCGCAGAACGTGAAGATCACGACTCCGGACGACTTGCGGCACGCGCGAGTGAGATGATGAAGGCGCGGCGCCCGAGCGGACGGAGGGGCCCGAGCGTGCAGGAGGGCGCGCGCGTGCAGAAGGGCGCGCGCGTGCGCCGGGGCGCGAGCGTGCAAAGGGGCCCGAGCGGGCGGGCGAAGCCCGGGAGCCCGCGAGTTCAACGCACCGGGTTCGGCTTCGATCTGCATCCGCTCGTGGCCGGGCGCGCGCTCGTCCTCGGGGGCGTCTCCGTGCCGTTCGAGCTCGGTCTCGGCGGGCACTCCGACGCCGACGTGCTCTCGCACGCGATCGGCGAGGCACTGCTCGGCGCGCTCGCGCTCGGCGACCTGGGCCGGCACTTCCCGGACACCGACCCTCGTTATCGTGGGATCTCCAGCCTCGCGCTGCTCCGCGAGGTAATGAAGCTCGTCAACGCGCGGGGCGCACGGCTCGTCAACGTCGACGCGACGATCCTTGCGCAGGCGCCCAAACTCTCGAGCCTCCTGCCCGAGATGGCGAAACAGCTGGCCGACACGCTCGGAATCTCCGTGGACGTGACGAGCGTCAAAGCAAAAAGCCCCGAGGGGCTCGGGCTCCTCGGGCGTAAGGAAGGCATGGCCGCGATGGCGGTAGTGAGCATGGAGGTCGAGGCGCGGTGATCAGCCGATGAAGGTCTATAACACTCTGACGCGATCGAAGGAAGAGTTCGTCCCGCTCTGTCCCGGCGAGGTCGGGATGTACGTATGCGGCGTCACCGCCTACGACCTTTGCCACGTCGGGCACGCGCGGAGCGCCATGGTCTTCGACGTAATCCGGCGCTACCTGGAGTTCGCTGGATATCGCGTGCTGTTCGTCAAGAACTTCACCGACGTCGATGATCGGATCATCAAGCGCGCCAACGAGGAGGGCCGACCGGCGACGGACATCTCCGAGCGGTACATCGCCGCGTTCCACGAAGACATGGCCGCCATCGGCGTTCGCGGCGGCGACGTCGAGCCCAAGGCGACCACGCACATCGCCGAGATGGTCGCGCTGATCGAGCGGCTGATTGCCGGTGGCTTCGCGTACGTGGTCGAGGGCGACGTCAACTTCGAGATCGCGCGCTTTGCCCCGTATGGCCGGCTCTCGGGCAAGAACCTCGACGAGCTGCTCGCGGGCGCGCGTGTTGACGTGGACGCGCGGAAGCGTGATCCGCGCGACTTCGTGCTCTGGAAGGCGGCGAAGCCCGGGGAGCCGTCATGGCCGAGCCCGTGGGGCCCGGGTCGCCCCGGCTGGCACATCGAGTGCTCGGCGATGTCGATGAAGTATCTCGGCACGACCTTCGATATCCACGGCGGCGGTGAGGATCTGATCTTCCCGCACCACGAGTGTGAGATCGCCCAGTCGGAAGCCGCGACCAAGGCACCGCTCTCACGCTACTGGATGCACAACGGGTTCGTGAACATGGGCGCCGAGAAGATGTCGAAGTCGCTCGGCAACACGCTGTGGATTCGGGACATCGTCAAGCGCCACGACGCCGACGCGTTGCGACTCTGGTTTCTCGGCACGCACTACCGCAATCCCATCGAGTACGCTGAGGAGCGGCTGCTCGAGGCGGCGCGCGCGCTCGAGCGGCTGTGGGGACCGGTTGCCAGGGCGCGGAAGTACGCAGAGTCGGAGACGTTCCGGATCAACGACGGGCATCTTCCCCAGGAGCTCGCTCACTTTCGTGAAGACTTCGTCGCGGCGATGGACGACGACTTCAACACGCCGCAGGCGCTCGCCGCGCTGTTCGAGCTGGTGAACGCGCTCAATCGGTTGGAAGGTCAGAGCATTCAGGATTTTGTACGTGGTACGAAGGCCCTCACGACGATGCTTGGCGTACTTGGCCTGAGCGAGTCCAAGCCGGCGATCGCTGAGTTGCCACGCGACCTGAGCGAGCGGATCGTCGGTCTCATCCGCGCACGGGCCGATGCGCGCACGAGCCGCGACTGGAAGCGCGCGGATGAGCTGCGCGCGGAGTTGGCGAGCCTTGACGTCACGGTGAAAGACACGCCGCAGGGCACCGACTGGGAATGGAAGGGCCTCCGGGCGTCGGAGCCGCGATGAGCGCCGACCGCGTTTACGGCCGCAATCCGGTGCTCGAGCTGCTCCGCAAGAGCGGCCGGCGCGCCGACGAGATCGCGGTGCTCGCCGGCGCACACGGTCCGCTGGCCGAGGTCGTTGCACTCGCGCATCGGTCGGGCGTGAAGGTGTCCTATCGAACGCGAGACCAACTCACGGCGATGGCGGGCTCCGACGACCACCAGGGCGTGGTCGCCCGTGTGGCGATGGCGGAGTATCAGAGTCTCGACGACCTCCTCGCCATCCCGGTGTCACGGGGGGAAGCCCCGTTCTTCCTGATGCTGGACCGGGTTCAGGACCCCAGGAACTTCGGAGCCGTGATTCGGACGGCCGAGGTCTTCGGACTTCATGGGGTGATCGTGCCCAAACACCATCAGGTCGGACTCACCGAGGTGGCTGCCCGGACGGCGATGGGAGCTATCGAGCATATGGCGGTGGCGCGCGAGACGAACCTCGTTTCCTCTCTAGCGAAGATTAAGAAATCAGGCATTTGGGTATATGGAGCGGCCGTGGATGGCGGCGTTGATCCAGATCAGGTCGATCTGAAGGGGCCCCTTTGCCTTGTGTTCGGCGGGGAAGGGGAAGGGGTCCGTCCTCTGGTCGCCAAGACCTGTGATGGCCTCATCACGATTCCTATGACGGGGCGAGTCGGGTCGCTCAATGTCGGAGCGGCGGTGGCCATTCTCTGCTATGAAGCGATCCGGCAACGGCGGAGCTCGTAGAAAATCATTGACTTTATCGTTCTGAGCGCCTAGTGTTGAGTTTTGTCTGTGCTGGCGTAGCTCAGGGGCAGAGCAACTGCCTTGTAAGCAGTGGGTCGGAGGTTCGATTCCTCCCGCCAGCGCCAGTGTTTCTCGACCAGATCAGCGAGGGTTTTCGAGCGCATGCCGCGGTCTTCGGGGAGGTACCCAAGTGGCCAAAGGGGGCAGACTGTAAATCTGCTGGCGTACGTCTTCGGAGGTT
>JBGOTH010000408.1:0-3751 GCA_041476345.1 Methylomirabilia bacterium | reverse complement strand
GGCGCAGCTCGAGGAAGTTGTAGATCTCGCCGTTGAACACGATCCACACCGAGCCGTCCGCGTTCGCCATCGGCTGGTGACCGCCGGGACTGAGATCGATGATCGCGAGGCGCCGGTGCGCCAGCCCGATGGGGCCGGCGTAATAGACCCCGGAGTCGTCGGGACCGCGATGCGCGAGCACGACGTTCATCCGATCGAGCAGCGCCGGATCGACAACCCGGCCGCGATCGAAGAAAAGCTTCCCGCCGATGCCGCACATTGTTCAGATCACCATGACGAGAGGCCGCCGATCGCGGCCGTGCCGGAACATCAGATCCATCCGCGCCACCAGTATGCCCCGATGGCCGCGTATTCGTGAAGGATTCCCCGCATCGTCAGACCCGCGAGCTCAACATCACATCGAGTCGATGCACGAGAGCCAGTGATGTCACGACAAGACACAGGGGTTGCACGTGCGTGAGGTAGCGGTCAACGTCCGCGATATACGTGAAGAGGAGGAGCAGCGTCACGTCCGCGACGATGAACGAGGCGATCACCAATGCAGCGCGCCGCATGCTGGCCTGGCAGAGCAAATAGATCAGCGCCGCCACCGTCGACACGCCAGAGTACAGCGGCAGGGCGACGATGCGAACGTTCCGCGCCATCCTGAAGGCAAGCGGCCGCTCCCCTGACGGCGTGCCGGCTGCACCGAGCCACTGAGGGCGAAACTCCAGCTTCGCGCGAAGCTCCTGAAAACCGACACACCAGGCGTCCTGAAACCACGGCCCGAACATCCCCTGCAACCCGCACGCGGGCACGTCACGCTCGAACCGGGCGCCTTCGTTGGGCTGGGACGGGAACTGCCACCAACGCGCCGGAAGAAGGATCTTGTGGGCGGGATACACCAGCCCCACGAGTGAAGCGCGCGCAAGCCCCTTGATGTACTCACCTCTCAATTCCGTGAGCGTCTCCGCGAGCACTCGTTCGGCAAGCGCTCCCAGGGCGAACTGGTCTCCGTGACCGGCTTTTATGAATCTGTATCCCGCCACCCACAAAACATCCGGGGCCCCCTGGAGCAGCCGTTGCTGTGAGACCTCAGGGACAAGGGCCGCGAACTGTCGCACGGCCGGCGTGTCCGGAGTGTGGCTGAACCACGGGCCGAGCGCCCCTAACGCGGCGAGAGCGGTATAAGCCCTGGGCGGCCTGAAGCCCTCACCAACGCCGAAATTGTACGTGGCGACCACCAGCACTGCTCCAAGCACGGGCACGAGGACAGCGAGCGCCCGCCTGGCACGCCCGGCCGCCCGGCCTGGCGTCGTTGCCAACACGACGCCGGCCGCACAGACAGCGCTGAGAATTCCGGTGGAACGAAGAAGCGTTTTCGTGGCGAGGGCGAGTCCTGCCAATCCGAGCCAACCGCCGGCTCGAACCGAAGCCAGCCCAGGCAGCAGCGCGGCGACGGCAAACACCGATGCGGCGCCATACGGCAAATCGGTCAACACGAACGTCGCCAGCCGATCGTTGTATCCCATCGTGAGGCTCAGAACGGCAACGCTCACTGCGATCGACCGCCGCGTGAAGCGCCCAAGGATCAGGAAGGTGGCTCCGGCCATCGCGGCGAGGAGAACCCGGTTGTAGATCCCCACGATCCACAGCGACTCGTACCCGAAGACTTTCAACAGTGCTGCGATCATCAACGGCCACCCTGGCATGTGTACGGTAAAGGCTGGGACGCCGCCGAAATGGCCCAGGATCTGGAATGCGAGGAAGATGAATCGTTCCTCATCGCCTGGGAAGTCTGTCAGGGCTCCGCCGTCGCTGAGCCAGAAGATCGCTTGCACCACGAGGGACCCGGCGACCACGGACAACGTCGCACACCCCGCTCGCGGGATCGGACGGCCAAACCAGTCTCGTGGCGTGAGATCCCGGCGCCAGAGCCATCGCACACTGTCCGGGGATGCCTTCGGAACATCGATCTGCGGCGGAGCGTCTTCGCGGGTCATGTCAGCGACACGGCACGCGCGTGCTCGTGGGCGTGTCGACGCCTCAGATCCATCCGCGCCACCAGTATGCGCAGATGGCCGCGTACTCGTGAACGATCCCTCGCATCTGCTCCAGCGTCGCGCCGGTGGTGTGATTGTAAAACTGACTCTCCGCCACCGGCGTCGGCACGACCTCCACCATCGGCGCGCTCTTCCGCCAGGTCAGAAGCGCGCGGCGCATGTGATAGGGCGAGCTCACGAGGAGAACGCGCCGCCATCCGCTCTCGGCCAGGATTTGCGAGATGCGGAGCGCGGCCGTGTATGTGTTGTCGCCCTTGGTCTCGAGGACGATCGCGCTCGCGGGGACGCCGTGCGCGATCGCAAGCTCCTTCATCAGCTCGGCCTCGGAGAACGCGAACTCATAGCCCGAGGAGAAGACCAACGTCGACGCGTAGCCGGCGCGGTACAGGATGACGGCGTGCTTGACGCGCTCCTGATAGCCGCCCCCGGCTTTCCCCGATTCACCGACGCCGCCCGCGAGGACGACGATCGCGTCCGCCGTCTCGGGAGGCCGCGCGACGCGCAGCGGGTCGGCGACCCACCAGACAAACGGCGTCGCGAACAACACGAAGTAAATGGTGGCCACCATGACGGCCACGCCCGCGGCTCGTCCGCGACTTCGCCGGTACAACCGGCGCAGGCGTTCTTCCCACGGCCGGGTCATCCTCCGTCGTCGAACGAGCGTCTGCTCCAGGAGATCCGACATCTTCTCGATTCGCACCTCCCAGCTGTTCCGGCGGGCGACGTCGATACGGCGCGCGACAGCATCGGGCTCGTGGTCCGCCACCGCGGCACGAACCGCGTTCACGAACGCGTCCGTGTTCGGCGCCACCCGCACCACGCCTCCGAACTCGTCGTTGAAGCGCTCGACCTCGGGCAGCGCGGTGGTCACCACCGGGATCCCGGCCGCGAGATACTCGTTGAGCTTTGTCGGATAGACCGTCTCCGTATAGGGCGAGCGGAGGTACGGAATGATGCCCACGTCGAACGCGCGAATGAGGTCCGGGAGCCGCTCGTGCGGCTGCTGGCCGAGGAAGCGCACGCGATCCAGCTTCCGGAGACGGTCGACGTCGGTCTGTTCGGGACCTACGAGCACTATCGTCCCGTCGATCTCCTGGGCCAGGCGCTCTACCAGCGTCTGATCCACGTGCTGATGCACGCCGCCGACGTACCCGATGATCGGGCGCTTCACGTCGGCAAGCTCCGGCGCCCCGGCCGGCAGCGTCTCGAAGGCCGCCATCCGCACGCCGAACGGGAAAATATGGATGTTGGGGTGATGACCGAATCGCTGGCGGAAGCTCTCACCCTGGACGAACAGCACGTCACTGCGCGCGACGAGGGCCAACTCGCTCCTCGAGATCTGCTCCGCGTGTGAGACGAGATGCTCGAAGTCCGCGATGCAGTAGTACACGACGACGTCCGCGTCCAGGCGATCGATGAGATCCACCACGAGCTGGGTGGGCAGGAAGGTCCACACGACGGCCGGCGAGAATCCCGTCGCCTGCATCCACCGCCGCAGCGAGCGCGCCATGAGGGCGCGGTTCAGCCACCGCGCGACCCGCACATACGGCAGGGGGAGCACGAGCGGTGAGTAGACGAACAGGTTCGGGCGCTCCTGCCGGAATCCCTGCGTCCCGCGCCACCAGTTACGCACGCGCCTGCCCACGCGTGGCAGGTCGCGCAGGACCGGCGTGCGCACTCCGGTGTTGTCGACGAAGAGGACGCGGTTC
>JBGOTH010000407.1:0-3752 GCA_041476345.1 Methylomirabilia bacterium | reverse complement strand
CCGGCGTTCGCCGCCGACCCCGTGAAGGTCGGCTACCTGGGCCCGCAGTCCGGGATCTTCGCGCCCGCGGGCAAGGACATGCTCGAGGGACTCAAGATGGCGCTCGAGCAAGGCGGCTATCAGGCCGCCGGCCGCAAGATCGAGCTGATCGAGGAGGACAGCGAAGGCAACCCGGCGACCGCGCAGGCGAAGTACAGGAAGCTCGTCAGCCAGGACAAGATCCACGTGCTCGCCGGCGTGCTGCTCGCCAACATCGGCTACGCGCTGGTGCCTCCGATCGAGCGCGACCGCCTGCCCGCGATCTTCCTCACCACGCCCGACGATCTGACGAAGCGTCGCCCGACGAAGTACATCATGCGATCCAACTTCAGCGCGAGCCAGCCCATGCACGCGCTCGGCGACTACGCGGCGAAGACGCTCAAGTACAAGCGCGTCGTCGCGATGGCCATGGACAACCCGTTCGGCCACGAGGGCATCGGCGGGTTCCAGCGCGTGTTCGAGGACGCGGGCGGCCGCGTCGTGCAGAAGATCTGGGTGCCGCTGAACGTGATGGACTTCGCGCCGTACCTGAGCCAGGTGCCGCGCGACGTGGACGCGATCGTGCAGGTGTTCGTGGCGGGGCAGGCGGTGCGCTTCGCCAAGCACTACGGCGACAGCCCGCTGCACGGCAAGGTGCCGCTCATCGGCACGGGTGTCTTCACCGACCAGTCGTCGCTCGTGGGCATGGGTGACGAGATCATCGGCCACGTCGGCGCGCTCGTGTGGGCGCCCTCGCTGACCAACCCGGCCAACCGGACGTTCATGCAGCTCGCGGAGGCGAAGGTGAAGCGCACGCCGTCGTACTTCCATGCGGTGATGTACAGCACGGGGCGCTGGATTCTCGAGGCGGTGAAGGCGCTCGACGGGAACGTCGAGGATCGCGAGAAGTTCCTCGCCGCGCTTCGCAAGGCGAGCGAGACCACGCCGGACCCGCGCGGTCCCATCAAGCTGGACGAATACGGCAACCCCACGGAGAACATCTACATCGTCAAGGTGGAGAAAGTGGGCGGCAAGCTGCAGAACACCGTGATCCACACCTATCCGATGGTGTCGCAATTCTGGACGTACAAGCCGGACGAGTTCCTGAAGACGCCGGCGTACGACCGGAACTATCCGCCCGTGAAGCCCTGACGATGGCGTGGAGCGTCCGCCACACGCGCCCGGTCGTGTCGGCGCGCTACGAGCGCTTCGATCGCGCGCGCGGCGCCCACGACGCGCGAGGGTGAGCGCGGGCGGCGTCGGTTTTTTCTTCTGGCCCTACGATCCCGCCTACACGGCGCGGATGGCGACGCTCGGCGAGCGCCTCGGCTTCGACCTCGTCGGCGTCGCGGACACGCCGGGCAACGCGATGGACATGTGGGTGGCGCTCGGGATCGCCGCCGCGCGCACCGAGCGCGTCCGGCTCGCGGCGTGCGTCACGAACTTCGTGTCGCGCCATCCGCTCGTGACGGCGTCCGCGGCGGCATCACTGGACGCCGCGAGCAATGGCCGGTTCACGCTCGGCGTGGGGACGGGGCACAGCGCCGTGGTGAGCGCGGGCGCGAAGCCCACGGGGCCGGCCACCTTCCGAGACGCGCTCACGTTCACGCGGGCGCTGCTCGCGGGTGAGCGTGCCACGCTGGGCGGCGTCACCGCCGTGCTGCCGAAGCCGTCACGACGCGTGCCGGTCTTCGCCGCCGGCTCCGGGCCCGGCGCCCTCGCGGCCGCGGGCGCCGCGGCTGACGGCGTCTTCATCAACTACGGGCTGCAGGCCGAGCACGTCGCGCGCGCGAAACAGCTGATCGATACAGGCCCTCGACGCGAACAACATGAACAATGGTGGATCGCGTGCCTCGACGTGAGCGAGCGTCGCGAGACCGCGCTCGAGAAGCTCGGCAACATCCTCGGGTTCGTCGCCGCGTACGTCGTCGGGCCGGATCCGGCGGGGCGCGGCGTGCCTGAGGAGCTCGTGCCCGCGATCGGTGAGATGCGGCGGACGTACACGACGCGCCAAGCGGACATGGACCCGCGGCTCCTGCATCGGCTCGGTCTCTTCGACTATCTCCGCCGCCGCCTCGCGATCGCCGGCACGCCGGACGACTGCATCGAGCAGGTGCGCGCGGCACGCGCGGCCGGTGCCAGAAATTTGATGTTCACGGTGAGTCTCGCCGCCGACCCCGAGCGGACAGTGGAGCTGTTCGGCAAGGAAGTGCTGCCGGTGGTCAGCCGCGCGTGACCGCCGCGCTATGATCCGCGCCATGCACGCGCGTCGTGCGATCGTGTCGCTCGCCGCTATCGTCGCCCTGATCGGCGGCGCGATGCGGCTCTACAAGCTTGGAGGATCCTGACCGATGCCGAAAGAAATCGCCGTCGTCCATCACGCCGACCGCCGGCGCGACGTCCACATGCCGTACGCGCCGGGCATCATCGTCCGCCGCGGCGACCTCGTCTTCCTGTCCGGCGTGACGGCGGCCGCCGTGTATCACAGCCATCCGCATCGCGACGAGGAGTTCGATCTGCCGAACACGATGCGCGAGCAGGCGGTGCTCTGCATGGAGAACTTGAAGAAGACGCTGGAGGCGGCGGGCGCCACGATGGCCGACCTCGTGTCCGCCACACGCTTCCTCACCGACGTGAACGAGCAGGACGATCTGAACCGCGTGTGGGCCCAATACCTCGGGGGTCATCTGCCGACCACGACGACGGTCGAGGTGAGCCGGCTCGCTACGCACGCGCGCTGCAAGATCGAGATCAGCGCGATCGCCGTGACTGAAGGTCGCTAATGGACCTCGGGTTCGTCGGCCTCGGGTCGATGGGTAGCCGGCTCGCAAAGCGGTTGCTGGATGCCGGTTTCGCGGTTACCGGCTACAACCGAACGCCGGCGAAAGCGCAGCCGCTCGTCGCGGCGGGGATGAGGCTCGCGCCGACGCCGCGGGATGTCGCCGCCGCGTCGGACGTCGTGTTCACGATGGTCACGGACGACGACGCGCTGCGCGCCGTGGTGTTCGGCGCCACCGGCGTGCTCGGGGGCCTGCGGCGCGGCGCGATCCTCGTCGAGATGAGCACGGTGAGCCCCGCCGTCACGCGCGAGATCGGCGACGCGGTGGCGCAGCGCGGCGCCACGATGCTGGACGCGCCGGTGTCCGGCAGCACGGTTTCCGTGGAGCAAGGCGTCGCGTCGATCCAGGTCGGTGGCGACGCGACGGCGCTCGAGCGCGTGCGCCCGTATCTCGCCGCGATGGGGCCGAACGGGATCACGCACGTCGGCCCGCTCGGCATCGCGAAGGCGATGAAGGTGGCGACGAACCTCGGCGTGGCCGTGCAGATCCTCGCGTTCTGCGAGGCCGTCGTGCTCGCGGAGAAGTCCGGCATTTCGCGCTCTGCGGCGGTGGAGGCGCTGATGCGCTCGGTGATCGCGTCGCCGCTCGTCAAGTATCGCGGCCCCTACGTGGTCGGGAAGATGGCGGCGCACGTGGCGTTTCCCGTGCCGATGATCCAGAAGGATCTCCAGCTCGCGCTCGATCAGGCGCGCGCCGTCGGCGTTCCGCTGCCGCTCACCGAGGTGACGCAGGCGTGGATGACGAAGGCGCGCGAGATGGGGCTCGGCGATCACGATTTTGCGGTCGTCTTCGACGTGCTCGCGTCGATGAGCGGGCTGCCGCCGGCGCCGAAGGCGTGAGCGCGCTCGCGGAGGCGTATCGACACCTCGCGTGCGATCCGGTCATGCGCCGGGT
>JBGOTH010000406.1:0-3764 GCA_041476345.1 Methylomirabilia bacterium | reverse complement strand
TCGCTCGCGAGGAAGCGCGCGACGGCGGCCACTTCGTCCACCGTCCCGCGCCGCCCGAGCGGCACGAGCGCACGAATGAGATCCAGGTTGGCGCCGACGCCGCCCATCACCGCGGGCGCGTCGCCGCCGAGAATCGCCTTCGAGTTCGCGCGCAGCCCGGTCTCGATCGGTCCCGGGCAAATCGCGTTCACGGTGATGCCGTGCTTCGCGCCGAGCGTCGTGGCAAGCTGCCGTGTCAGCCCGACCACGCCGTGCTTGGAGGCGACGTAGGCCGTCCCGCCTCCGCCACCGATGAGCCCGGCGACCGACGCCATGTTGATGATGCGTCCTGCCCCGCGCGGCGTCATCTCCGCGAGCGCGCGCTTGCAGGCGTAGAACGTGCCGCTGAGGTTGATCGCGATGACGCGCTCCCACAAGGCGGGCGACATCGCGTCCGCGGTTGCATAGCCATCGAGAATCCCCGCGGCGTTGACGATGACTCCGAGAGGACCGAGCTGCCGCACCGCATCGCCGATGGCGCGGTCGACGTCGTCCCAGCGGCTCACGTCGGCGGGAATGAAGGTCGCACGCCCGCCGGTCTTCGTGATCTGCTCGACGGTCTGCACGCCACCGTCGGCGAGCAGGTCCACGACGGCGATCGGGGCGCCACCGGCCGCCAGCGTGAGCGCGATGGCGCGACCCAGACCAGAGCCGCCGCCGGTAACGACCGCGCACCCTTCGAGGAACTTTTCAGGTTTCACGAGGGGGAAAGGATAGCACGCGCGCTGCTCCGCGCCTTGACCCTGCATCGCCCGAGGCGTAGCCTTGCTTCCTTACTAACCGCGGGAGCTCGGGGAACCGGGCTGAGATGGCGGCTGCCGCCGCCGACCGCAAACACCTGACCCGGGTAATGCCGGCGAAGGGAGGCCCCACCATGGCATCCGCATCCCGCAAGATCTATCTCCCCGGCTCGCGTCCCGACATTCGTGTGCCCGTCCGCGAGATCTCGCTGTCCGGCGGCGAGCCGCCGGTGCGGCTCTACGACACGAGCGGCCCCTACACCGACCCCGGCGCCATGATCGACCTCAAGCGCGGGCTCGACCCGATGCGCCTGGCGTGGATCAAGGAGCGCGGCGACGTCGACGAGCTTCCGGGTCCGTCGTCGACCTACCGGCAGGAGCGCGAAAGCGATCCGCGGCTCGGCGGCGTGCGCTTCGCGAGCGTCCGCCGGCCGCTGCGCGCGAAGCCCGGCCGCTGCGTGAGCCAGATGCACTACGCGAAGCAGGGCCTCATCACGCCGGAGATGGAGTTCGCCGCGCTCCGCGAGCACATGAGTGTGGAGATCGTGCGCGACGAGATCGCGCGCGGCCGCGCGATCCTGCCCAGCAACGTCAACCACCCCGAGTCCGAGCCGATGCTCATCGGCCGGAAGTTCCTCGTGAAGATCAACGCCAACATCGGCAACTCCGCGGTGGCGTCGACGATCGAAGAGGAAGTCGAGAAGATGACGTGGTCGACGCGGTGGGGCGCCGACACCGTCATGGACCTCTCCACGGGCAAGAACATCCACGAGACGCGCGAGTGGATCCTGCGGAACTCCCCCGTCCCCATCGGGACGGTGCCGATCTACCAGGCGCTCGAGAAGGTCGGCGGCGCGGCCGAGGACCTCACGTGGGAGCTGTATCGCGACACCCTCGTCGAGCAGGCGGAGCAGGGCGTCGACTACTTCACGATCCACGCGGGCGTGCTGCTGCGCTACGTGCCGCTCACCGCGAACCGCGTGACGGGCATCGTCTCGCGCGGCGGGTCGATCATGGCCAAGTGGTGCCTCTCGCATCACCGGGAGAGCTTCCTCTACACGCACTTCCGCGAGATCTGCGAGCTCATGGCCGCGTACGACGTGGCCTTCTCGCTCGGCGACGGCCTGCGTCCGGGGTGCCAGGCCGACGCGAACGACGAGGCGCAGTTCGCGGAGCTCGACACGCTCGGTGAGCTCACGAAGGTCGCGTGGGAGCACGACGTGCAGGTGATGATCGAGGGCCCCGGCCACGTGCCCATGCACCAGATCAAGGAGAACATGGACCGGCAGCTCGCGGTCTGTCACGAGGCGCCGTTCTACACGCTGGGGCCGCTCACCACCGACGTGGCGCCGGGCTACGACCACATCACGTCCGCGATCGGTGCGGCGATGATCGGCTGGTTCGGCACGGCGATGCTCTGCTACGTCACGCCCAAGGAGCACCTCGGGCTCCCCAACAAGAAGGACGTGCGCGACGGCGTCATCGCGTACAAGATCGCCGCCCATGCCGCCGACCTTGCCAAGGGGCATCCCGGCGCGCGCACCTGGGACGACGCGCTCTCCAAGGCGCGCTTCGACTTCCGGTGGGAGGACCAGTTCAACCTTGCGCTCGATCCGGAGACGGCGCGCGAGTTCCACGACGAGACGCTGCCCGCCGAGGGCGCCAAGGTGGCCCACTTCTGCTCGATGTGCGGGCCGAAGTTCTGCTCGATGAAGATCACGCAGGAGGTGCGGCAATACGCCGCGGAGCACGGCGTGCCCGCGGAGACCGTGGCCGTCGCGCAGGGCTTGCGCGAAAAGGCCGAGGAGTTCCGCAAGGCCGGCGGCGCGCTCTACGTCATTCCTCCAAAGGACTGACAGGCTGCACGACTTGTCGTCCGCTCGCTTGAAGGACCGAATCCTCCACTCCCCTCCGCGCATCGGAAATGGGAGAGAAAGTGGAGGACATGATGGCGAAGAGAATTCTGGTGCCCTTGTCGAATGGTGCGGAGAGCGCGGCGGTGTCGTTGGTGCGCGCCGTCGCACAGGATCAGGGATCGACGGTCCGCCTTCTGCGCGTGATGCCGGTGCCGGAGTACGTGGTGGACTATTACGGTCGCACGGTCTCGTACGCGGATCAGGAGATGGCGAGCCTCACCGCACGCGGTCTCTCGGAGCTCGCGCTCGCGGAGCACCAGCTCGATGGCGTCCCGGTGGAAACCGTGGTGCGCTTCGGCGAGCCGGTCGAGGAAATCCTGCTCGAGGCGGATGCCTTCCATGCCGACCTGATCGCGATGGCGACGACGGATCGAAGCCGGCTCAAGAGCGCGATCGCGCCCGGCGTCGGTGAGCGGGTGCTGCGCCAGGCCGACGTCCCGGTCCTGCTCCTGCGCGACTGACCTGTAGGGTCACGGCGCTCCGGCGTCCAGCGCGTCCGGATCGATGCCGTGCTCGGTCAGCTTCTTGCGCAGCGTGTTGCGGTTGATCCCGAGGATCTGCGCGGCACGCACCTGGTTGCCGCCGGTCTCGCGCAGCACGGCGCGCAGGAGCGGCTTCTCCACCAACCCGACGATCAGGTCGTAGAGATTGGCGCTCGCGTGCGAGCGCAGGCCGCGCACGCAGTCGAGCAGCTTGCGCTCGATGATCTCCTCCAGCGTCGCGTCCACCGCCACCGAGGCGGCCGCCGACACCGGGCCGATCGGCAGGTGCTCGGGGAGGATGACGCCGCCCGTCGCCATGATCATCGCCCGCTGGACGACGTTCTCCAGCTCGCGCACGTTCCCCGGCCAGTCGTAGCCGACCAACCGGTCGAGCGCGTCGGGCGCGATGCCCCGCTCGCCCAGCTCCGCACCGTGCTTGGCGAGAAAGTGCTCCACCAGCAGCGGGACGTCGCGGCGCCGATCGCGGAGCGGGGGCAGATTCAGCGTCACCACGTTGAGCCGGTAGTAGAGGTCTTCGCGGAACTTGTCCTCCTTCATGAGAACCTCGAGATCACGATTCGTGGCGG
>JBGOTH010000405.1:0-3767 GCA_041476345.1 Methylomirabilia bacterium | reverse complement strand
CTGGTACTGCTGGTGCTGAGTCTCGTGCTGATCCCGACCTTCGGGCGCTCGTTCCTGCCCGAATTCCACGAGGGCAACTTCATCATCGCCGTCTCCACGCTGCCCGGCACGTCGCTTCCGGAGTCGATGCGGCTCGGCGAGCGCATCACGGCGCTGCTTCGCCGTCATCCCGAAGTCGTCTCCGTCGCCCAGCGCGCCGGCCGGGCCGAATTGGACGAGGACGCCCAGCCGCCGAACTTCAGCGAGTTCGACGTCACGATCAAGTACGGCAAGCGCGACCCGGAGGAGCTGGTCGACGAGATCCGCGAGGACCTCGAGAAGGTGCCGGGGATCGCGGCGAACGTCGGACAGTTCATCGCGCACCGTCTCGATGAGGTGCTGTCGGGCGTGCGCGCGCAGATCGCGATCAAGGTGTACGGCCGCGATTTGAACGTCCTCCGCGACCTCGGGGGGCAGGTGGAGGCCATCCTGCGCGAGGTGCGTGGCATCCGCGACCTGCAACTCGAGCAGCAGATCGACGTCCCCGAGGTACGGATCACGGTGAACCGCGAGATGGCAGCCCGCCTCGGCCTCAATCCGGGCGACGTCCTGGAGACGGCCCACATCGCCTTCAACGGGGAAGTGGTCTCGCAGGTCGTCGAGGGCCAGCGCTCGTTCCCGCTCTTCGTGTGGTTCGACGAGGAGTCACGGCGAAACTCCGACGCGATGCGCAACCTGTTCATCGACGGGCTCGACAAGAACGAGAAGAGCCAGCCCCGGAAGATCCCGCTGAGGGTCGTGGCCGACGTCGACGTCGAGGATCGGCCGTACTTCATCAACCGCGAGAAGGTCCAACGCAGGATCGCCGTCCAGGCCAACGTTCAGGGCCGCGACCTCGGCAGCGTCATCGCCGAGGCCCAGCAGGAGATCGCCAAGGCGGTCCCGATGCCCGCCGGATATTTCATCGAGTACGGCGGGCAGTTCGAGAGCCAGCAGGAGGCGACCCGCATCCTGTCGCTCTACGGCGTCCTCGCCCTCGTCGCGACGTTCATCCTCCTCTTCATGGCATTCGGCTCGCTCCGGGCGTCGCTGCTGGTCCTCGCCAACCTGCCGCTGGCGCTCATCGGCGGCGTGCTCGCGATCCTCCTCACGGGCCGGGTCATCAGCGTGCCGTCGCTCATCGGGTTCATCGGCGTCTTCGGCATCGCGGCCCGCAACGGCATCATCCTCGTGAGCCACTACCGTCAGCTCCGGGCTGAGGGGCACTCCCGGGACGACGTCATCATCGAGGGCTCGAAGGACCGGCTTGCGCCCGTCCTCATGACGGCGGCGGCGGCGGCGCTCGGCCTCTTGCCGCTCGTCGTCGGCGACCTCGCGGGCAAGGAGCTGGAGCGGCCGATGGCGCACGTCATCCTGGGCGGGCTCTTCACTTCCACGTTCCTGAACATGATCGTCGTGCCCGCGTTCTTCGGAAAGTGGGGATGGGAGAAGGACGAGGACTTCGCCCGCCAAACCGCGCCGCCCGAAGACTGGTCGTCGGAACGCCGTGCCGAGGGGCCGCCCGTGGGCACGCCGGCGCCAATCGATTCACCAATCAACTGAGGAGAAAGACATGCGATCTCTCATCGTGACCATGGTTCTCGTCGGCGCGCTCGTCGTTGCCGTGCCGGCGTGGGCCTTCGAGTGCCCGGCGCGGATCGAGGAAGCCAAGGGCGCGGTGCAGAAGGCGGAGAGCGCGTTCGAGAAGGCCAAGGCCGCTGCCAGGGCGGCTGCCCGCGGCCCGCTCACGAAGGCGAAGGAGACGCTCTCTCATGCCGAAGCGGAGCACAAGGGCGCCGGTACCGACGCCAAGAAGCACGCCGAGGCGGTGCGGGAGGCGCGAACGGCGCAGGGCTATGCCGAGGAGGCCCGGCTCATCGCGGAGCGCTTCTGAGGAGGGGCAACGATGATTGGCCGGATCTCGGGGGTGCTCGCCTTCGCTGTCGCGGCCTCTGCGTGGGCCGCGCCACCCGGCCTCATGGACGTCCCCGCGATCGCCGCCAAAGTGCTTCCGGCCGTCGTGAGCATCACGACGCGACACACGCATCGCGAACCGTCGGAAGCGCCCGTGCTGCGTCGCGGTCTCGGGTCGGGCGTGATCATCGACCGGCGCGGCTACATCGTGACGAACCACCACGTGATCGACGACGCCGAGCAGATCAAGGTGACGCTTCCCGATGAGCGCGTGTTCACGGGCCGGCTCGTGGGCTCCGATCCGGTGACGGATCTGGCGATCGTGAAGATTCAGGGCACCAAGCTGCCGATCGCGAGCCTTGGCGATTCCCGCGCGCCTCGCGTGGGCGAGCCGGTCATCGCGATCGGCAATCCGCTCTGGATCGAGGGCGGCCCGAGCGTGACCGCGGGCGTCGTCAGCGGGCTCGAGCGAATCCTCGAACAGACGGGCCTGCCGATGCTGCACCACTTGATCCAGACCGATGCCGCCATCAACGAGGGCAACTCCGGAGGCCCCCTCGTGAATCGTGCCGGACTGGTGATCGGGATCAACACTGCCCTGATTCCCTCGGCGCACGGCATTGGCTTCGCCATTCCCGCGAGCACCGTCAGCGCCGTATCGCGCGAGCTCATCGCGCGCGGACGCATTGTTCGCACGGCCCTCGGGATCGTGGCGGTGAGCGTCACCCCGCCGGTGGCCTTCGCCAACGATCTCAAGACCGAGCGAGGCGTGCTCGTGACGGAAGTCCAGCCGGGGAGCTCCGCCGATCTCGCCGGGATTCGCGTGGGTGACGTGATCACCGCGCTCGACGGCCGCGCGATCCGCAATCTCCACGACTACCACGCCCATCTCTGGCGCCGCCGTCCTGGCGATGTCGTCGATCTTCAGCTCGATCGCGACGGCGGGCGGGTCACGACGAGCGCGGCCCTGGCGAGCGACGCCGAACTCGCGCCGGCGGTGCGATGACCGCCCGCCGCCGAGACAACATCGAGCGTCTCCTCGCGCGCAAGGCGCAGCTCATTGCCTTCCTCGATCGACGTCTCGGCAGCCGCGCTGACGCCGAGGACCTCATGCAGACCGCGTTCCTCAGGCTGATCGCCGGTAAGGATGCGCTCCGCGACGAGGACAAACTCGTCCCATGGTTCTACCGGCTGCTCCAGAACCTCTTGACCGACACGTACCGCCGGAGGGCGGCGAGGGCGGCGGCCGAGAGGCGGCTCGCCCTCGATGCCGAGGCTCGCGGCCCCTCGACCGACGACGAGCTGCTTGCCGAGAGTTGTGCGTGCGTCCTCGACGTTCTGGCGACCCTGCGGAAGAGCTACGCGGACATTCTGAGACGGGTGGACCTCCAGGAGCGGCCACTGAAGGAAGTGGCGCCGTCTCTGCGCATCACACTCAACAACGCGTCCGTGCGTCTCCATCGGGCGCGGGCCGCGCTGCTCAAGGGGCTTCGATTCGTCTGCGGCGTCTGTTTCGAGCACGGCTGCCTCGACTGCACCTGCCGAGCGCGCGGGGGTCGCGAGGTGTAAGCGATGAGGCGCTCGTGCGTCTCTAGAAGGATGGGGTGCGGTAGGGGCGCCGCGATGACCGCATCAATCCTGTTCGACGCTTTCGCTGCGGCATTGATACCCCGGTGGGGTGGGCGCGTCCCACTGCCGCGCATGTGATCGCGAAGGATTTCGAGATCTTGGGGCTGGCACTCATTGTGCGTAGAACGCGACCGGAGGTGGATATGAGACGTGCGCTTCGGGAGCTTACCGGTGTCGCCCTGCTCATCCTTGTGTCATGGACCGCG
>JBGOTH010000404.1:0-3778 GCA_041476345.1 Methylomirabilia bacterium | reverse complement strand
GGCGCTGCGAAGGCGCGTGACGACCGGTTTCCAGATCCAGCCGCCCTGATACGCGCCGTGCACCAACACGTAGGTCGCCATCGCTATTTTCCTTTGCCGACGGTGACGCCGGCGAGTCGTTCGAAGATCTTGAGGACCGCGGAGCCGTCTTCCTTGTTGAAGCCGGCCGCGCGCGCCATCTGGTACACCTGCTGCGTCACGTTGGCGAGGAGCACGGGTACGCCGAGCTGCTTGGCGAACGCCGTCTCCAGCTCCTGGTCCTTGAACGAGATGTCGACAGTGCCGCCCGGCGCGAAGTCACGCCGGAGCATTCGCGGCACGCGCGTCTCGAACGCGTGGCTCGTGCCCGTGCTGACGCGCACCACGTCGTAGATCGTCTGCGGATCGAGCCCGGCCTTGACGCCCATCACGAGCGCTTCGGCGACGGCGACCGTGTTGACCTGGACCAGCATGTTGTTGACGAGCTTCATGGCCAGGCCCTGGCCGAGCCCGCCGACGTGGAAGATGTTCGTGCCCATCGCCTTGAAGAGATCGCCGCACGCGGCCACCGTTTCATCCTTGCCGCCGCAGATCACGGACAGCTCGCCGGACGTCGCGCGTTCGGTGCCGCCGCTCACCGGCGCGTCCACCATGGCCACACCGTGACGGGCGAGCTCGACGCCGAGGCGCTTCACGGTGATCGGATCGATCGTGCTCATGCAGACCACGATGTGACCGGCTTTCGCGGTCTTGACGATCCCGCGGTCGCCGGCGATGACGGACTCCGCCTGCGCCGTCGTCTCCACCATGCAGATGGTGCGCTCGACGCCCGCGGCCACCGTGTCGGCCGAGTCGGCCTTCGCGGCGCCCTTGGCGACCAGGCGCTCGACCTTCGCCGGATCGATGTCGTGCACGACGAGCGAGAAGCCGTGCTTGACGAGATTCTGGGCCATCGGCCCACCCATCGCCCCGAGCCCGATGAATCCGACTTTGGCTGTCATGGCGCCATTGTATGATCCTTCATCGTCGAGAGGGGCCAACTCCAAGGAGACCACGCCATGAAAGCCGCCATCTTCCACGGTCCGCACAAGCCGCTCACGATCGAGAGCGTCGAGATCGACAAGCCGATCAAGCGCGAGGTCCTCGTGAAGGTCGTCGCCTCCGGCGTGTGCCACAGCGACCTGCACTTCGTCGACGGCTACTACCAGTTTCCGACGCCCGCCATCCTCGGCCACGAAGCCGCGGGAATCGTGGAGGCCGTTGGACCGCAGGTGAACGATTTCAAGGCGGGCGATCACGTCATCGCGTGCCTCTCGGTCTTCTGCGGAACGTGCGACTACTGCCTCACCGGCAAGACGCACCTCTGCCAGACGCGCCCGGTGCGAGGGAAGGACGAGCCGCCGAAGCTCACGTGGAACGGCGCTCCCGTGAACCAGTTCGCGAACCTCTCGGCGTACGCCGAGAAGATGCTGGTGCACGAGAACGCGATCGTGAAGATCGACGACCAGATGCCGTTCGCCCAGGCTGCGCTCATCGGCTGCGGCGTGACGACGGGCGTCGGCGCGGTGCTCAACACGGCGCGCATCGAGCCCGGATCGACGGTGGCCGTCTTCGGCGCGGGCGGCGTCGGCCTCGCGGCGATCCAGGGGGCGCGCATCGCCGGCGCCCGCATGATCATCGCGGTCGACACGGTCGAGTCGAAGTTCGCCAAGGCGAAGGAGCTGGGCGCCACGCACACCGTCAACGCGAAGACCGACGACGCGGTGAAGGCCATCCGTGCCATGACGGGCGGCGGCGTCGATTATTCGTTCGAGGCGATCGGTCTGAAGATCGCCGCCGAGCAGTGCTTCGACTGCATCAAGCCCGGCGGTACCGCGACGGTCATCGGCATGATCCCCGTCGGCCAGAAGATCGAGCTGGACGGGCCGATGTTCCTGCGCGAGAAGAAGATCCAGGGCTGCAGCATGGGCAGTAACCGCTTCAAGGTGGACATGCCGCGCTACATCGACTTCTATCGCCAGGGTCGCCTGATGCTGGACGAGATGGTCTCGCGCCGCGGCAAGCTGGAAGACGTCAACGAAGCGTTCCGCGCGATGAAGGCGGGCGAGGTCGCGCGCACGGTGCTGATGTTCGATTAGTCTTGGTCACATGGGAGGGCCACGACATGGCCCCCCAAACCCCCCTACGTTCGGAGCGCCGCTGCTTCGCCGCGGCGCTCCTCTACATCCTGCTGCGCTGAGGCGCCGCCCCCCCATCTGGGGCGGCGCCGCCTCACTCCGCCGCCGTCCAACCGTGCGAATTTCAAGCCGCCCCCCTCTGGCACCGCACTTGCGCTGGAACGCGTCGCGGTGAGCTTCGACGACGAACGACGCCGGATGGTCGAGACGCAGATCGCGCCGCGCGGCGTGCACGACGCCGCCGTGCTCGCGGCGATGGGCAAGGTCCCGCGGGAGAAGTTCGTGCCGCGCCACCAGGCGCCCTACGCTTACGACGACCGCCCGCTGCTGATCGGCGAAGGCCAGACGATCTCGCAGCCGTACATCGTCGCGCTGATGACCGAGGCGGCGCGGCTCACGCCTCGCGACCGCGTGCTGGAGATCGGCACGGGCTCCGGCTACGCGGCGGCCGTGCTCGCCGAGATCGCGGCGGAGGTCTACACGATCGAGCGGCTCGCGCCGCTCGCGAAGTCGGCGCGGCAACATCTCGCTGATCTCGGCTATGTGAAGGTTCACGTGCGCTGCGGCGACGGCACGCTCGGGTGGCCCGAGCACGCGCCGTACGACGCGATCGTGGCGACGGCGGGCGGACCCGAAGTCCCGAAGGCGCTGCTCGAGCAGCTCGCGATCGGCGGGCGTCTCGTCATCCCCGTGGGCACCTCGCGGCACGAGCAGACGCTCGTCCGCGTCGTGCGCGCCGGCGCCGCCGACTACGACGAGGAGGATCTCGGCGGCGTCGAGTTCGTCCCGTTGATCGGCGCGCAGGGATGGCCCGACCGCGAGGCCGGGTCGTGACCGTCGTGATCGAATCGCTGCGGCAGCCGCCCGTCGCGGCGCGCCGAATGGAGCTGGTCGAGCGCAAGGGGCTCGGCCATCCCGACACGATCTGCGATTGCCTCGTGGAGGCGATCGCCGTCGCGCTGAACCGCATGTACCGCGAGCGCACGGGGACGATCCTCCACTACAACATCGACAAGGCGCTGCTCGTCGCCGGCCGGTGCGTGATGGGCTTCGGGTCGGGCGAGGTGACGCGGCCGATGTCGCTCTTCGTCGGAGACCGCGCGACCTTCGAAGCGGACGGCGTCAAGCTGCCGGTCGAAGAGACGATGCACGAGGCGGTGGATGCGTGGGTCGCGACGCACCTGCCGCGCGTACGACGGGGCCAGGATCTGCAGGTGCGCAGCGTGCTGGCGCCGGGCTCGGTGGAGCTGCGCGGCATCTTCGACGCGCCTGCCGGGGCCGTCGTATCGAACGACACGTCGGGCGGGTCCGGCCACGCGCCGCTCAGTCCCACCGAGCGGACCGTCTTCGACGTCGAGCAGTTCCTGAACGGCGCCGACTTCAAGACGCGGTTTCCCGACACCGGGGAAGACGTGAAAGTGTTCGGCGTGCGCGAGGACGAGCGCCTGCATCTCACCATCGCGATGCCGCTCGTCTGTTTCGCCACCGCGTCCGAGGCCGCCTACTTCGAGCGCAAGGACGAGATGCTCGGCGCGCTCGCGGCGCAGTTCCGCGACGTGCCGCTTGCCCTCGACTGGCGCCTGAACAACCTCGACGCGCGCGGGCGCGGGGCCGCGGGCGCG
>JBGOTH010000403.1:0-3784 GCA_041476345.1 Methylomirabilia bacterium | reverse complement strand
TAGATCTCGTCCACCCGCTGGATCAGCGCGTTGTCGAAAATGATCTTGAGGAACCGCTCGCCCAGCTTGAAACCGTTCAACTCGACTTTGAACGTGCCGATCTTGAGCCGCTTCTTCGGAGCGAACGCTGGGACGATGTCGTGATACGGCTCACGCTGGTCCTCGACCTTCAGGTACAGAAAGGCGACCACTTTGTCTGCTTCGAGGCACACGTACGCGGACTCGTCGCTCTTCCGGTTGAACCAGCGGTCGAAGCCGTCGTACTCCTCGCGGAAACTATCGAAGAACGAATCTGGGAGACTTACGTTCCCGAAGAGTAATTTACGGACCGCCAGCACGCTATAGTCGACGAGGCTGGGGTTTTCGGCGGTGATCTTCTCGAGGAACGCGTCGATGGTGAAGATTCGGTCGCTGATTCCAAGCCGGGCGGCCTTTCTTGCGACGCCGCGGTCTTCCGTGAGCAGTACGTCGACGCGCCCGGCGTACACTTCATTCACGATGAGTGTGTCGCGTCGGTCGTTTTCGGTTACATCTGTTTGGGCACCAACGGCCAGAACTTCCGGAGCCACCGGGGCGAGCGCCTGGATGGTGTGATATGAGGCGAGTTTCGCTGCGAAAGATCGCCGTACGCGTTCATCCGCATGCGCCGCGATCTCACCGGTGCTCGCCGGGTGAACCCACTTCTCGATGCCCAATCGATCGAACCAGTTGAAGAGTGTGCCGATGTCTTCGCGTACGACGGTGGCCGCCTCGCGGTGAATCAGGATGTTGGTGTCGAGAAGGGCGCGCACGTTCTAAACGGTCGCGCGATGCCAATAGGGTGCGTTGCCTCGTGAACTGCTCATGGGCCCTCGATGGCTTCACGGGCGCTACGGATGCGAGAAAGCCGGAATCAGGATGAGGCAATTGGGCGCTGGGGCCAAGAACTTTTGTGGATCGGTCGCCGACTCGGGACCTCCGCTAATCCGACGGCTCAATGTCTATACGGTCAGGGCTAGTTACGATCTCCGAAACGATGCTGATGCCGAATGAGATCGCCTGGTTTCGCCAGCGGACGTTCTTCAGACGCTTGAATATTTGTGCGTCTGTCCTGAGCACGAGGCCTACGATGAACGCCTGGACTTCATGGTCTTCGCCGTCGCCTCGATCGCGGCGCCTGCTTCCAGCAGCACCGCCGTCGAATCCCACGTGCCCTGCACCAATTGATTGCGCGGACCGTCGGGCACCTTCGCCGCGATCACGCGGTCGCCGAAGCGCACTTCCTGCTTCGCCACGTCCACCGAGACCGACTGCTGCGGCGACAACGAGATCTGCTTCTGCAGCCATTCGAGATCCGCCTGCGACACGGTGAGGCAGGGGATGCCGAGCATCACGCAGTTGCCGAAGAAGATCGCCGCTGGACCTATGAACGGCGCGTCCGGCGCTTGCCGCGGCGCGACCGGTCGCCCGTACGACCCGCGCGTCCTGGCGCCGCGTTCTCCAGCTCGATCCCGAAGACCTCGGACAACCGATCGCCGGTGATGCGCTTGCCCGCGATCGGGCGCGCGCGCGATACGGCACCAGCGGTGGCCGAGCTGAGCAGCTCCGCCTGGTCCACCTGACGTAGCACGAAGAACAGCTCCGGCTTGGCGTCGAGACGGATCCCCACGCCGTAGAGAACGGCGGCGACGTGCTTGCACACGCGGGCCCCGTCCGGGCACGAGCAACTGAGCGCCATCTCGCGCGGCTCCGGGAACAGCCCCTCCTTCGCGTGGGTCAGCACAGAAAGCACGTCGTCGGACAGCTCGCCGCGCAGCAGGCCGATGAGCGAGCCGATCCGGCCGGTGCAGCGCGTGACGACGCGGCGCCAGCGCGGCTTCGCCAGGGGAGCGATGCCGATCGTCACGCGGTACAGCTCGCTGCCGGCCACGTAGGCCTCGACTTTCCCCCCGGCGATCGCCAGGTCCAGCACCGAGCCGTTTCTCAGATACGCGCGCCCGCGCGGCAGGCGGTTGGCCAGGTCAGCGTAGCGCTCGAGATTGTCGGCCCAGGCGTGGCCCCAGAACGTGGTGGCGAGCTGCCGCTTGCGGTGCGCGATCACGACCGGCGCGGCCGTGCGCTTGCTCTTCTTCAGGAGTTTCGCCAGCGCCCGGGCGCTGCGCGCCTTCTTCTCGGCGACCGACACGTAGGGCGGGTAATAGTCCCAACCGCCGTTGCCATACCACGCCATCGCGCTCCCCTATCTCACGCCTCGGCGGTCGCCCGACGGAGGTCGAGCGCAACCATGGCCATCAGCTCGCCGTCGCTCATTTCGGTGAGCAGCGTCTCGCCGCCGCCCGCGAGCACTCCACGCACCATCTTCTGCTTGTCCTCGATGAGCCGGTCGATGCGCTCCTCTACGGTGCCGCGGCACACCAGCTTGTGCACGAGCACGTTCTTGTGCTGGCCGATTCGGTACGCGCGGTCGGTCGCCTGGTCCTCGACCGCGGGGTTCCACCATCGGTCGAAGTGCACCACGTGCGACGCGGCGGTGAGGTTGAGGCCGACCCCGCCCGCCTTCACGGATAGCACGAAGAACGGCACCGTCGCGTCCTCCTGAAAGCGCCGCACGAGCGCGCCCCGGTTCTTCACGGGCGTGCTGCCGTGGAGCACGAGCCCGGGGCGGCCGAAGAGGGCCGTGAGGAATGCCGCGAGCGGCTCGGTCGCCTCGCGAAATTGCGTGAACACGAGCAGCTTCTCCTGCTTCGCCGCCACCGCCTCGACGATCTCGCGCAACCGCGCGAGCTTGCCGCTTCCCGCCTCGTCCCACGCGCCTTCGCCGAGCCAGTGCGCGGGGTGGTTGCAGATCTGCTTGAAGCGCATGAGATAGGCGAGCACCAGGCCGCGCCGCTCGATGCCCTGCGTGAGCCCCGCGATCGCGCCTTCCAGCTCGTCGACCGTCTTCTGATACAGCGCGGCTTGCCGGGTGGACAAGAGGCAGAACGCCTTCACCTCGGTCTTGTCGGGCAGATCCGCCACGATGGAGCGGTCGCTCTTGAGCCGGCGCAGGAGATAGGGCTGGATCAGGCGGCGCAGGGGCGCGTAACTCTCGTCCGGGCGGTCGGCCATGCGCTTGGCGAACGCGGAGAAGTCGCGCGCCGAGCCGAGCAGCCCCGGGTCGAGGAAGTCGTAGATCGACCACAGATCGCCGAGGCGGTTCTCGACGGGCGTGCCGGTGAGCGCGATGCGGGCGTGCGCCTTCAGCGCCTTCACCGCCTGCGTCTGACGCGCGCCGGGGTTCTTGATCGCCTGCGCCTCGTCGAGGATCGCCAGCGACCACTCCCGTGTCCGGAGCGCTTCGATGCGCGCCAGCGTCCCGTAGGTGGTGATGACGAGATCGGTGCCGCCGAGATCGGCGCCGGCCAGCTCGGCCAGCTCGCGCGCGGGCATGGCGGAGGGATGGGCCACGAGCGTCGTCAGCGACGGCGCGAAGCGCTCGATCTCGGTCTGCCAGTTGGCGAGGAGCGACGCGGGCGCCACGAGCAGATGCGGCGGGACGCTGCCGCGCGCGCGCCGCTTGTGCACGAGCAGGAGCCCGAGCACCTGGATGGTGTTGTGGGTAACGACGAAGTCCTTGACGACGTAGAGGCTGTCCGGGGCGTCCACAGCGATGCACGCGGCCTCACCTTCGCCGTCGTCCTCGATCGCGACGACGGCGCGGCCCGGAGGATACTTCGACCGTCTGCTCGCCCGCACGCGCTTGCGGTCGAGGACGAATGGCTCCGTCCCTCTCGGCAGCGCGATGGTCAGGCGGTGGGCGGTACCT
>JBGOTH010000402.1:0-3810 GCA_041476345.1 Methylomirabilia bacterium | reverse complement strand
GCCGCTTCGGGGCTCAGGTACTCGCCACAGATCTTCGGCCGCGGGAACGTGGCGCGATCGAGCACGAGGACGTCGAATCCGCGCTCGGCGAGCAGGATCGCGGTGGCCGCGCCCGCGGGTCCCGCGCCGACGACGATGACGTCGTAGGGGGATTGGGGGTCCTGAGTCATGTGGCCCCCATGTTCGTGGGGGGTGTTCACGACGCCACCAGCACGACCCGCAACAGCGACGGGAATCGGCGCACGGTGAAGTGCCTGAGGCGCGCCGTGCCCGCGAGCGCGCCGAGCTCGGTGACCGAATACGCGCGCCGCACCGAGAGCGGACCGTCGTGCCGGGAGATCGGATGGCAGGCGAGCACACGGGTCGCCAGCCAGACCGACCACCACGCGACGCGGCCGCGCAAGAGGTCGCTCATCACGAGCGCATCCCGCGCGGCCGCGCGCATCTCGGCGAGCATGGTCGCAGCGCGGGCGGGGTCGAGATGGTGCAGCGTCAACACACTGACCGCGACGTCCACGCCGCCCGCGCGCACCGGCAGCGCCGTCGCGTCACCCTGGATGACGGTGATCTCAGGCACGCGCGCACAGTGACGGCGCGCGAGCGTGGCCGTGGTGGCGTCGCGATCGAGAACGATCACGCGCATCGAGCGGCCCTGGCGGCGCGCCCAGTCGACGAGATGGAGCGCGAGATCGCCGCGGCCGCCGCCCACGTCGAGCACCACCACACGGCGATCGCGTGGAAGCGCCTCGATCCGTTTCGCCACCTGGCCCACGGTGAGGCGATGGCCGCCGAACCGCGCGTTGAGCCGTTCGAGATCGGCCAGCGATGCGGCAAGATCCGCAACGGGGAGCGGCCCGTCGAGATGCTCGAGGCGATGTTCCTCGCGCTTCATGCCCACCCTACCAGCGCAGGAGCGCGCCTTCGGCCGCGAAGCCGGGCCCGAGCCCGATCATCAGCCCCCACTCCCCCGGCACCGGGCTCGCCGTCGCGAGCGTCTCTTCGAGGACGAAGAGGATCGTCGCCGACGACATGTTGCCGTAGCGGCGGAGGACCGTGCGCGATGGCGCCGTCTGCTCGGGTACCAGCTCCAGCAGCTCGCTCGCGCGATCGAGCACGCGACGACCAGCCGAGTGGAGCACCCAATAGCGCACGTCGGCGCGCTTGAGACCCTGCTCGGCCATGAGGATCTCCGCCATCTCGTGCATCATGCCCGCGCCGATGCGCCGGACCTCTTTCGAGAGGACGACGCGCGGACGGCCGCCCGGGTACTCGAAGCCCATCACCGGCAGATGCTCGGAGCGGAAGAGCGTGCGATGCCCGACGATCGTCGGACGTGGACCTTGATCGCCCGCGCACGACAGCGCGACGGCGCCCGCGCCGTCGGCGAAGATCGCGTGCGCCACCGCGCTTTCCAGCCTGTCATCCAAGAAATATGCCGTCGAGCACAGCTCGACGGCGATCACGAGCGCCTTGTGGGTCGGAAACGCACGCAGGTGGTTCCACGCCTGCTGCAGCGCGACAACCGCGGCCGCGCAGCCGGTATCGCCCACGTGCACGCGCTGGATATCCGGACGGCAGCCGAGCCGGGCGATCAGATGGGCATCCAGGCTCGGCGTCATGCGGCCCGTGCACGTCGTGGTGGCGATGAAGTCGACGTCGGCCGGCGTCCATCCCGCGCGATCGAGGGCACGGCGCGCGGCCGCCTCGCCGATCTCGAGCGCGCCCTGCCGGAAGCGGGCCTGCATCTCGTCGATGGTCTCGTCCGTCCGGAACGTCGCGGGATCGAGATACAGGTACCGGCCCTCGATCTGGCTCTTCTCGAAGAAGCCGCGCCGGCGCGGATCATCGTATCCGGCGATCGCGAGCAGCTCGCCCTGCGAGAAGCGATGGGGCGGCGTCGCGGTCGCGACGGCGGCGATCTTCGGCAGCGGCATGCGGTCCTCCCTCGAGCGCGGGTCGCGTAAGATGCAACCACCAGCGAGCATACCGTCGGGGGTCAACGCATGCCACTGTTCAGCTTCGAAGGAAAATCACCGCGCATCCATCCGACCGCCTTCATCGCGCCGACCGCGGTCATCGTCGGCGACGTCACGGTCGAGGCGCACGCGTCCGTCTGGTACAACACCGTTGTCCGCGGCGACTTCTCGCCCGTCGTCATCCGCGCCGGCGCCAACGTGCAGGACTGCGCCGTCATCCACGTCACACCGCGCGGCGGCACCGATATCGGCGCGGGTGCCACGATCGGCCACCTGTGCCTCGTCCACGCGGCGACGATCGGGGACGAAGCGCTCGTCGGCAACGGCTCGACGATTCTGGACGGCGCGAAGATCGGCGCGCGCTCGATGGTCGCGGCCGGCGCGCTCGTCACGCCGGGAACCGAGATCCCCGAGGGCGTGCTCGCGATCGGCGCGCCCGCGAAAGTGAAGGGCCCGCTCGCGGGGACGCCGGCGGAGGAGTGGGTGAAGCGGAACCCGCAGGGCTACCAGGCGCTCGCGCAGCGCCACAAGGTTGGCGTGCAGGCCGTCCCATGAGCCAGCCCTCCTTGCACTGCAGCGACCGCAGCGGTTTTCTCTTCGCGCACGCGTGCGACCGGCCCGCGGCGGGCACGTGCTCGCGGTGCAACACGCCGATCTGTGTCGAGCACACGCGCACAGCGCCGACCGGTCCGATCTGCATCAGCTGCCTGCGTCGCCGTGACAGCGATTCGTCCAGAGACTCGAGCTCCTCGTCGTCCAGCTCGTCGTCGAGCAGCGGGACGACGGCGGCCGGAGCCGCGGCCGGCGCGGTGGCCGCCGGAACCTTCGGCGGGGCGGGAGCGACGGGCGCGTGGACCGGACCGGACGATGGCGGGACGCGCGACGATCCGTACTTCTACGGCGGGGAGGTCGCGAATGCCGCCTACTACGATGCGGATGACTTCGGCGCGTTCGACGCGCCCGCCGCGACGTCCGATGCCACGAGCACGGCGGACGCGGCGGACGCGCCCGAAACCGACACCGGCGCGAGCTGACGCGCGTGCGCGTCCTTTACTACGCCCTCGGGGGCGGCCACGGCCACGTGCTTCGTGGGCTCGCGGTGCTCAGCCGGCTCGGGCACGGAACGCTGCTCGGGCCGCGGCGGCTGGCGGGCTGGGCCGAGACTCTCGGCGTCGACTATCTCGCGCCGCCCGAGCCCTACGACCCCGAATGGATCGACGCGGTGCCGACCCCGGGCCTGCTGCTCGTCGACGTGTTCCCACGCGGCGTCGTCGCGGAGCTGCCGCCACTTCTCGCGCGAACGCCGGCGTGGCTCGTGTCGCGGTGGGTCTCGCCGGCGTACTACCTCCATCCGCCGGTGCGCGCGGCGATCAGCCGCTGCTACGAGCGCGTCGTGTGGACGGAGCCTCCGCCGGCCGCGCTGCGCGCGCTGGACGTGCCGCGAATCGACATTCCCGCCGTGATTCTGCGTCCGCCGACGTTGACGAGGGCCGAGGCGCGACGGGAGCTGGACGTTAAGTCAGGGCAGCGATTGCTCCTCGGCCTCGGCAGCGGCGACATCCAGCAGCAGGCCCGGTTGTGTCGGCTCCTCGCCAAGGTTGCCGCGCGCGTCGGCGCCGCGCTGCGATTCGTGAGCGCAGAGCTGCCGCCGCTCCCGCCCATCACGCCGGTGTTTCCGGCGGCGCGCCTACTGGCCGCTGCCGACGTGGTCGTCACCGCGGGCGGTTATCACGCCTTTCACGAAACGCGAGCGGCGGGCGTGCCGACGATCTTCATACCGCAGCGGCGCCGCTACGACGATCAGTGGCAGCGCGTGGCGAGCGCGCGCGTGGCG
>JBGOTH010000401.1:0-3813 GCA_041476345.1 Methylomirabilia bacterium | reverse complement strand
GCTCGTCGTGGACCGCTACGGCGACGTCATCGCCGTGCAGTGCCTCACGCTGGGAATGGCGCGCCAGCGAGCGTCGGTGGTAGCCGCCCTGCGCGCCGCGGTCGGAGACCTTCCGGTGTTCAACGCGGACGATCTCGTCGGAGCCGGGCACGAAGGTTTCGTCCCGGCACGCGGCTGGGTCGATCGCCCGGGGCCCGCGTCTGTGATCGTCGAGGAGGACGGCGTGAAGCTCCAGGTTTCCCTCGGCGGGGGCCACAAGACCGGGCTCTATCTCGATCAGCGCCAGAACCATCGCCGCGTCGCCGAAGGCGCGGCGGGACGGCTCGTGCTGGACGCGTTCGCCTACACCGCGGCGTTCGCCTGCCACGCGCTCGCGCGAGGCGCGCGGGGCGCCGTGTGCATCGAGTCGTCCGCGGAGGCGCTTGCGGGCGCGCGCGTGAACCTGACGCTCAACGGCCTTGCCGATCGCGCCGAGCTGGTCCCGGCCAACGTGTTCGACGAGTTGCGTCGTCTCGACCGCGAGGGCGCGCGCTTCGGGCTGGTCATCCTCGATCCGCCGCCGTTCGCGCGAAGCCGAGACGCCGTCGAGGCAGCGGCGCGCGGCTACAAGGAAATCAACCTGCGCGCGCTACACCTGCTCGAGCCCGGCGGCCGCCTCGCGACCTTCTCGTGCTCGCACCACATCTCGGACGCAGCCTTCGAGGACATCTGTCGCGAGGCCGCGACGGACGCGGGCGTCACCGTGCGCGTCCTGGACAGGCTGACCCAGAGCCCCGACCATCCCGTCCTGCTGACGGTGCCGGAGACTCGCTACCTGAAGGGATTGCTGCTGGAGCTCGTCTAGCCCTCAGCTCTCGAACGGGAGGTCGACGAAGAACGCGGCGCCGCCGTCGGGCCGATTCTCCACCCACAAGCTGCCGCGATGCGCCGCCACGATGCCGTAGGAGACCGAGAGCCCAAGCCCGCTGCCCTCGCCGGGGGGCTTGGTCGTGAAGAACGGATCGAAGACCCGCGCCAGGACGTCGGGCGGGATGCCGGGTCCCGTATCGAGCACGCCCAGGCGCGCGCGATCTCCCGTCGTGCCGATCCGGACGGTGAGGACGCGCGCGTGGCTCTGCTTGCTCATGGCCTGGTGCGCGTTCTGAATCAGGTTCAGGAGCACCTGCTGAAGCTGGTGCTCGTCAGCCCAGACGGGGGCGCAGCTCTCGAATTCGGTCACGACCCGCACCGCGTCCTGGTCGAGCTGATAGGCCTTGAGCTCCAGCACGCGCCGCACCTGATCCTCGAGCAGGCACGGATGTCGCTCGGCCGGGTAGTGCCGCGAGAAGAGGAGCAGGTTCTGCACGATGCGCGCGGCCCGCGCCGTCTCCTCCGAGATGATGTTGAGACGCTCGCGCACGTGCCCCGTCAGCGCTTGCTGCGTGAGGAGAAGGTGCGTCTGCCCGAGGATCGTGGTCAGCGGGTTGTTGATCTCGTGCGCGACGCCGGACGCAAGCTGCCCCACCGCCGACAGCTTCTCGGCGTGGATGAGCTGGGCCTGCGCCCGCTGCAGCTCCTCGAGTTGACGGCGCGTCTCGGAATAGAGCCGTGCATTGTCGAGGGCGATGCCGATCTGGTCGGCCGTCGCTTCCAGCAGCGCCACCTCGCGCTCCGTGAAGGGGTCGTTGGTACGCCGGCCGAGCGTGAGCGTGCCGAGAATGCGGTCACGGCTGTGGATGGCGACGCACACGAGACCGCGGATACGGTCGTCGCGCATCGCCTCGCGGGCGGCGGGCAGGAGCGTGGGATCGTCAACCGCGCTCTTGAGCACGAGGGTCGCGCCCGTTGCCGCCACGCCGCCGAGCTGACCTCGTCCCACCGGCAGCAGGACGTTGACATCGCGCAGCTTCGCGGGCAGCCCCCGCTCGCCCTTGAGGTGCAGGTGCTGGCCGTCCACGGAGAGCAGATGGAGGCTCGACATCTCGTGCCCGGTCACGTGGGTGAGCGCATCGAGCGCGGTCCTCAACACCTCGTCGACGTCGAGGCTGCGGTTCACCGCCTGGGCGACGGTGTGAAGGATCCGGAGGTGGGGTTCCACGGGGGGTCAGCCGGCGGCGGACAAGGCCGCGCGTGTCGCGGCGATCGCGGCCTCGACCGGCTGTCGCAGGGGGAGTGTGATATCGCCGAGCTCGCCGGCGATATCCAGCAGCATGTCGATCTCGCGGAGCCATTCACCCGCGGCGATGGCGCGCCCCGCCGTGGCTTCACGCGCGGCGCCGAGGGCGGCCGACTCCAAATGCCTGCCGGTCGACTGCCGGCCGCTCTCGACCATGGTACGCACCGCTCGGAAGGTGGCGAGCACGAGGATCTTCCACACCTCGCCCGGGCCCGGGGCCGGCGCGCTGTCCGTGCGGGATTCCACGCCGCCGGCGGACTGGATCAGCCCCAGCGAAACCACCTGGTCGAGATAGCTGAGGTCGAACGGCTTCGCGACGTAGTCGAACGCGCCGATCTGCAGCGTCTCGCGCGCGAGCGCCACGTCCTCGTTCGCGGTCACCATGATCACGGACACGTGCTTGTCGACGGCGCGGATCCGCTTCAGCACCTCCACGCCGTCGAGCCCGGGCATGCGGACGTCGAGGAGGACGACGGCAGGACGGAAGGACGGCACGGCGCGCAGCGCCTCCTCACCGTCACCGGCCGTCGCCACGATGTAGCCCCGGTTGGTGAAGTACTCGCTGAGGACTTCGCTCACCGATAACTCGTCGTCGACGATGAGAATGCGCCCGAGTGAGTCGCCCATGGCATAGATAGTCTAGCAGCACCGGCCGTCAACCGGCGGGACGTCCGACGTAGTCGTACACGAGGCCCAGCGCCTCATCGAGCTTCGCGGGATCCTTGCCGCCCGCCTGCGCGAGATCGGGACGCCCGCCACCGCCGCCGCCCACGACCTTTGCAACCTCCTGGATGAGCTTCCCCGCCTGGAAGCGCTTGGTGAGGTCCTTGGTGACCGCGGCCACCAGGTTGACCTTACCGTCCATCGCCCCGCCGACGCACACGACGCCGGAGCCCAAGCGATCGCGCAGCCGGTCCGCCACCGCGCGCAGCCCCTCGGCGTCGAGACCGTCGAGGCGCACCGCGAGGACCGCCACGCCGTTGATCAGGCGCGCGTCCACCGCGAGGTCGTCGGCGCGCGAACGCGCGACGTTCGTCTCCAGCTCCGCGAGCTGGCGCGCGAGCAGCTTCTGCTCGTCGAGCAGTTTGGCGAGGCGCTTCGGGACTTCGAGTGGCGCGATCTTCAGCAGGTCGGCCGCCTCCTTGAGCGCCGACGCGTGGCGCGCGATCGACTTCAGCGCCGCCGGCCCCGCCACCGCCTCGATGCGCCTGACCCCCGCGGCCACCGCGCCCTCGGCTTCCACCTTGAGGATCCCGATCTGGCCGGTCGCATCGAGATGCGTTCCGCCGCACAGCTCGACGGAGAAATCGCCGATGCGGACCACGCGGACGCGAGGACCGTACTTCTCACCGAAGAGCGCCATGGCCCCCGCGCGCTTCGCGGCGTCGAGATCCATCTCTTCGTGCGTGAGCGGGACGTTCTTCTGTACCTGCTCGTTGACGAGCTCCTCCACCTGCTCGACCTCGCGCTCCTTCAAGGAGCCGCCGTGCGAGAAGTCGAAGCGCAAGTGATCGGGCGCCACCAGCGAGCCGGCCTGGGTGACGTGCGTGCCGAGGACCCTGCGCAGCGCCGCGTGCACGAGATGGGTGCCGGTATGGTGGCGGCGCAGGCCTTCGCGGCGCGGCGTGGTCACGGTCACCGCGACCTCTTCGTTCTCG
>JBGOTH010000400.1:0-3821 GCA_041476345.1 Methylomirabilia bacterium | reverse complement strand
CGGCTCGCTGAAGCGCGGTGGGAGGCGATCGTCGGCGCGCGTGAAGCCCTCGCGCATGTTGTAGAGGCGCGCGAGCGTGATCCCGCGGTGGGCCGTCGTCACCACTTCGTCCTGCGTCGCGCCCCAGCCGGTGACGGTGTTGAGGATCGTGAGGATCTGGTCGTCCTCGTACGCGAGGAAGTGGCACATGCCGATCTGGTTGCGCACGCCGTTGCGATTGCCGCTCTGGCGCATGTGATCGCCGCCCGTCGGCGCCATCATGTACGACCCGCGCATGACCGGCATGTGTCGCGGGTCGTGCATCGCCATCTCCATGCCCTTCACGGTGGTCAGGAACGCCTCGGAGCCCTTGCCGAGGATCTTCGCGGCGCGCTGCGAGCCTTCCGCGAGGAGGTTGCCGAGCTTGCCCCTCCGGTACGCGATCATCTCCACGACCTTGATGACGCCGTCGGCGTCGTGGAACTTCACCGGCACGCCGCCCGTGTCTTCCAGCGTGAGAATGCCTTTCTCGAAGCACTCCATCGCCCACGCGAGCGTGGATCCGAGCGAGACCGTGTCCATCGCGAGGTAGTTGCACATCTCGTTGGACTTGGTGATCGCGACGATGTCGTCCAGGCCGAGGTTCACGCCCATGGCGGCGAGTGACTCGTACTCCGGGCCGCCGTAGCGCGGGTCCACCGAATAGCGCCCGAGCGGATCGAACCCGACCTTGCCCTTGCCGCCGTAGACCTTCTCCAGTGCCTCGCGCGCCGCGTCTTCCTTCTTCTCGATGTGGACGACTTTCTTGCAGCGGACGGAGCACGCGTAGCAGGCTTCCATCTTCACGCGCATCTGGTCGCGCACGGCGATCGCATCTACCATTGCGACCTTGTCGAAGGTGCCGAGCCGATAGTTGAGCGTCGGCATCCCGCCCTCGAGGCTCTTGCCCTGCATGGCGGCGCCGGTCCCGAATTCGTGGAAGGCGCGATGTTTCTCGTCCATCGTGCCCGACACCCACTTGGCGACGGCGAGCAGGCCTTTCTGGTCGGCGAGCTTGATCGGCGTTTTGCCGCGCACGACGATCGCCTTCAGCTTCTTCGATCCCATCACCGCGCCCATGCCCGTGCGGCCCGCGACTTCGTTCAGCTCGTTCGCGATGCACGCGAAGCGGACGAGATTCTCGCCCGCGGGGCCGATCGTCGCCACGCGCGCGCGCGGATCACCGACCTCCGCGAGCACCGCGTCCTGGACTTCGCCCGTGATCTTGCCCCACAGGTGCGCCGCGTCACGGATCTCGACCGCACCTTCGTTGATCCAGAGATAGACGGGCGTCTTCGCGGCACCGTGGACGACGATGGCGTCCCATCCCGCGCGTTTCAGCTCGGCGCCCCAGAACCCACCGGCTTCCGACTCGCCGAAGCCGCCGGTGAGGGGAGACTTGGCGCCGACGCTATGACGCCCGGCGCCGGGCACGGGCGCGCCCGTGAGCACGCCGGGCGCGAAGATCAGGACGTTGTCGGGACCGAGTGGATCGGCGCCCTTCGGGACGTATTTGAGGAGGTAGTGCGCGATGAAGCCGCGCCCGCCGCCGTAGTGCCGGAAGAACGCGTCGCCGGGCTCTTCGATCCAGGTCGTGCGCTTCGTGAGGTCGACGTGCAGGATCTTGTTCCAGTAGCCATATCTTTCCATGCGCGGGAGTATACCGCGGGCGATTGGCTCGCGAACACTCCCGGGAAGCGTGTTACCAATCTCGGGTGCCGCCGCTCACCCGCCGCTGGTTCATCGTCTTGGCACTGTTCGTCGTCACCTTCGGCATCTCGATGCCGCTCGCCGCGTACGGCGTGTTCCTGCCGATCATCGCGGAGACGTTCGGGTGGAGCCGCGGCGCGATCGCCACCGCGCTGTCGCTCAACCTCGTGCTCGGCGGCATCGGCGGCTTCTTCGTGGGCGCGCTCGCCGATCGGCACGGCCCGCGGGCCATGCTGCTCCTCACCGTCGGTCTCGCGGGGACGGGCTTCGGGCTGGTCTCGATCGTCGGCGCGTTGTGGCAGCTCTACGTGCTCGTCGGACTGCTGGGCGGCATCGGGATGTCGAGCTTCTACCTGCTGAGCACGGCGACCGTCGCGCGCTGGTTCGACGACCGGCGTGGCCTCGCCATCGCGCTCGTGCTCGTCGGCTTCAACGTCGGGTATATCGTCGCGGGCCCGCTCGCCGCGACGCTCATCGCGCGCGTCGGATGGCGCGCCGCGTACGCGATGCTCGGCGGCGGCTGCGCGCTCATGGCGGTGGTCGCGGCCGCGAGCGTGCGTTTGCCGCGTGAGGCCGAGGCCGCGGTGCTGCACGCGGCGCAGAGGCGGCGCGTGAGTAACGGACGGGCGCAGGCCGGCGCGGGCGTGACGCTGCGTGAGGCGCTCGCGGATCCGCGCCAGTGGTGTTTGAACGTCGCGTGGCTGCTGCTCGGCGCCATCATCCTCATGGTCGGCGTGCACGCGGTACCGTACGTGCGCGACCACGGCGTCAGCCTCGCGGCCGCGTCGCTCGCGTTGACGGCGTACGGCATCGGCACTGTCGGCGGTCGGCTGACGTCCGGTGCGGTATCCGATCGCTTCGGCACGCGCGCGACGATCGGCGTCGGCTACGTGATCGAGGCGCTCGCGCTGGTGCTCCTGGCCGGCGGGGCATCGCCGGGGATGTTGCTCGGCGCGATGGCGTTGTTCGGCATCGGCGCGGCGGTGACCGACACGATGCTGGTGAGGGCGATTCCGGACACCTTCGGGCTGCGCGCGCTCGGCGCGATCATGGGCGTGATGACGCTCGGTTGGCGGAGCGGCGCGGCGACGGGGCCGGCGGTGGCGGGGTTCATCTACGACGCGACGGGCTCCTACGCGATTCCGTTCTGGGCGGCGCCGATCGCGGTGCTCGTGAGCTGGGCCCTGTTCACGCTCGCTACGCGCCGCCTTCCATCGGATTCAGCAGCATGACTTCCGCGCCCTCGCGGAGCGGCGTGTCGCGAGCGGCGAGATCGCCGTCCACCGCCACCGTGACGTCCGCCTCGGCGTCGATGCCGATCGTCGCGAGGAGATCAGCCACCGTCGCCCCTGCCGACACGGTGTAGCGCTGCGGACCGTCGACGCCCTTTGGGAGAAAACGCCGAAGGTCCGCGAAGAACACGACGCTCACGGTCACGGCAGGCTCAGACGACCGCAGCCGCTCCGCCGTCGAAGTTGATCGCGGTGCCCGTGATCCACTTCGCGCGCTCGGACGCGAGGAACGCGACGAGATCCGCGAACTCCTCGGCTTCCCCGAGGCGGCCGAGGGGCACGTTTCGGTCCTTCGCCATCTGCGCGTAGAACTGGTTGATGTCGCCGACGTTGGACATCGGGGCCCCACCACTGGAGGACCCCGATTTCCCCGTGAAGCGGCGCGTCCACTGGGCGCTCTTCACCACGCCGAGGCAGATCGTGTTCACGCGGATCTGATCGGCCGCGTATTCCTTGGACAGCGACTTGGTGAGGTTGATGCCGGCCGCGCGGGTGAGAGACGTCGGCAGAGCTCGCGCAAGCGGTGCTTTTCCCCCGATGGTCGTCACGTTGATGATGGCGCCGCCGCCGCGCGCCTTCATCGACGGAACGACGAGCCGCGCGAAGCGGATCGCGCCCATCACTTTCAGATCGAAGTCGTACTGCCAGTTCTCGTCGTCGACGGCTTCGAACGCCGCCGCGGACGACGTCCCCGCGTTGTTCAGGAGGACGTCCACGCCGCCCCAGCGCCCTACGACCTCGCCCACGAACTTCTCCACCTGGCTCTTCTGCGTGACGTCGGTGGGCAGTGACATGACTTCG
>JBGOTH010000399.1:0-3821 GCA_041476345.1 Methylomirabilia bacterium | reverse complement strand
CTCGCCTCGTTGGTGGCCGTCTCGTTGGAGATGAGCGCGCCCAGCACCTGCTGGTTGCCGCCGCCCAGAATGCCGACGCCGACATAGCCGCCCGTCACGATGATCGGCCCCTCCCAGGCGAAGTTGCCGCTTATGGTGAAGTCGCCGTCCTCGACGATCAGGATTCCGGAGCCGGTGCTGGTGCCGGCGACCTTGAGCGCGTTGAAGGCCGAGGTCGTGTCGAGCGTGCCCTTGATGTAGACGATCTTCGGATTCGCCGAAGTCCCCCAGCAGTCGGTCGCGGCTTGGTTGCCGCCGCAGCTGCTTCCGATGTTGTTGAACGAGGCAGGGCTCGACGGCGTGCTGTCGATCGTGATGTCAGCGTAGCTCTTGACCGCGGTGACGAAATCGGTGATCGCCTGTGAGGTGAGCAAACCGGCGGCGACCGTGGCGTTCCCGATCGTGTTCGAGCTGCTGTTGCTCTGATCCATGCCGTTGACGTTGTCCTTCTGCTGGTTGCTCAGCGAGTTCTGGATACTGACCTCGTGTTGCATGACAGGTCCGCCCGCGGGCACGAACTGATTCTCCGGGCCCACGGAGATGCCGAGCAAGGACTGGCCCGTCGTCAGGCTGTCGTTCAAATCGTGGTTGCGGCCGTCGACGTCGAACGAGTTCCCGGTGAATTTGGTATCCGACTCGTAGCCCGGGAACGAGAGCGCGGCGTTGATTTGACCGCCGGGGGGAGCGTTCGGGTTCATCAGGTTCGCCACGCGGCTGACGACCACGGTGATTGTCCGCGTCGAGCTCCCGGACGTGCCTGTCGATGTGAGGATGACGTGGTCGTTGCAGTTGACTGCTCCGCTCGGGGTGCAGCCGGGTACGTTCGTCGTATCGATTGCAACTCCGGTAAGCGAGCCGTCGTTCGCCTGGCAGTCGTTCCGGATGTTCACGGTATACGTACCCGACGTGGAGGTGAGCCCCGAGAGCGCAGTGTTCGCGGTGCCGAAGACGACGCCCGTGGTGCCGATCGTGCAGGTCGCCCCGGTCAGAAAGGTGTCCCAGTTTGTGTTCGCGATAAGCGTGTCGTACACGGCCTCGAGGCCGGCCTCGGCGAGGTAGCGCGCTCGCGTGGTGTCCACGAGATTGCGCGAGATTTGCGGCTCGTAGGCGCCGACGGCGAGGAAGGCGACCACCAGGGCGCTCAGCGCGACGAGCGCGACGAGCGCGACGATCAGCGCGACACCGCGTTCGTCTCGAAGGATTGCTCGCATTCGGTTCATGGTTCCCTCGTGTTCCGCGTCACAACCGGTTGCGGACGCGGGCGCGGAGCGTGGACGTCACGGACACCTGGCCCGAAGTCGAGGTGGCCTGCGTGTCCGGCGTCGTCGTCACGGTGACAACCACCGTGCGTATGTTGATGGCGCTGGCCGTCAGATGGGGGGTGCCGACGGGGACGTCGTCGGCGTCGAGGTACTGGAAGGTGATCGCGCTGACAGTGTTCGCGACCGTCACGGGATTGGCGTCGATCTGCGATTCCTGGCGGCGGAGCGAGGTACCCGTGTAGTCCCACGTGATCTGCTCGCCTCGTGCCGTGCCGTTCACGAGCGTGGTGGTGTTGGTCTCGATGGCCCCGTCGGCGCTCCAGTCGTTCCAGATGGTGAAGCCGACGTTGGGCGGCGTGAGCGCGGTGATCGCGGCGAACGTCGCAGTGTTCTTGGGATCGTACCCGCCGCTACGCACCTCTGCCGCAAGGCGGTACAGCACAAGACGAGCCGTCTGCTGCGCTTCGGCGCGATTCGAGCCTACGAGATAGGTTTGCTGGCCGCTGGTGAGGAGGGTCAGCAATCCGCCCATGATCAGGGAGATGACGGCGGTGACCACCAGCATCTCCGCCATCGTATATCCGGCCTCGGAGCGGAGGTTCCGGAGGACTCTCATCGCTGCCTCAACATGGTCGAGAGCGTGACCTGCCGCTCGGCGCTGGTCGAGGCGACGCCGACCGGGAAGTAGAAGACATTGACGACGACCACTTTTACGGTGGCGCTCGGATTCGAGATGGTCGTCGCGCGGCGATAGCTCCCGTAGGTCGCGATGGAGTTGTAGGCCTCAGCGGGGAAGTTTGCAGAGGTGACGTTGTCGAACCCCTGTGCGGCATTCGTGCTCAGCGCGAAGGCCTTGATGTCCTCGAGCTTGTGCTCGGCGAGGAACGACGCCGTCGTCTCCTGCTGGCCCACGTTGATGCTGCTGGTGGCGAGCTGCATGCCGGCGGCGATGGCGGTGAGGCCGATCGTGATGATGAAGACGGCCATCAGCAGCTCGATCAGGGTCATCCCGCGCTCGTTGCCGATCATTGGATCGTCACCCTGCCCGAGGCGGCGACGATGACGCTCACGTTGAGCCCACTCGTCGGGTCGTGCACCGTGTACGTTCCGGCGGTGACGGCGTTGCCCAGCGACGAGAAGGTCACGTTAGCCGTGGCGCCCGTGATCGTCATGCTGTTGTCCAGCGGCATCGCGCCGTTGCTGCGCGTGTTGACGCCGACGTATGTCGCGCCCCCGCCGCACGCGTTGCTCACCCCGGTCTTGTAGAGGGCCTGGCTGCCGGTCAGCGAGACGCACACGTTGGTGCTGCGTGAGATGGCGAGCTGGCGGGCCCCGTTGATGATCACCGCCAGCTCCCGGGCCGCGGCGTTGAGCCCCGCCGTCCGCGCGTATCGCATGAAGAACGGCGTGGCGACCGCGGTGAGGATGCCGACGATCGCGCAGACGACCAGCAGCTCGGCCATCGTGAAGCCGCGCGCGTTCAGCCGACGAAGGAGTCCACGTACCATGTCAGCAATCTCTGGCCCCAAAACAGGGCTGTCACGCCTCCTACCGCAAGAAAGGGACCAAACGGGATGGCGTCCTTCCGCCCTTTGCGCCCGGCCGCCAGCACGCCGACCGCGACCACACCTCCGACAACCACCGCCACGAACACGGCGACCAGCGTAAGTCTCCATCCCAAAAAGGCCCCGAGCATCGCCCCCAACTTCATGTCGCCTCCGCCCATGCCACCACCACTCGCCAGGATGATAGCCAAAAACAAGCCACCGCCGACGGCGATTCCAAGGAGAGAATCGCTCCAGGAGCCCCAGCTGCTTGCCACGCTGGCAGGGATGCCTGCCACGATGCCGGGGAACGTGATCGCATCAGGAATGATCTGAAGATCGAGATCGATGGCGGTAATCGCCACGAGCGCCGACAGCAGCAGCGCGGCGACCGCGAAATCGATCCCGACGTCGAACCGCTCGTACGCGGCAACGAACAATAGGCATGTCGCCGCCTCGACCAGCGGATAACGCGCGCTGATCGCGGCTCCGCATGCGCGGCAACGACCACGCAGGAGTGCGTACGAGAGGAGGGGAATGTTGTCGTGCCAGGCGATCTGCGCGTCGCACGTCGCACAGGCTGAGCGCGGGCGCCAGAGACTCCGTCCCGCGGGCAGGCGTGCGATGACGACGTTGAGGAAGCTGCCGATGATGAGGCCGAGCAGGAGGACGAGGCCCGCCATCGTCAGACTCAGTTCATCGACGAAATCTCGCGGCTCAGCCCGACCGCAAGCTTCGGATCGAGATGATGGAGATACGCCTGTTGCGAACGAGCCGCGGGAATGTCGCCGAAGTGAGCGAGGGCCCACGCGTAGGCATAGCGTGCCTGGGGCGAATCGCTGTCCACCGTCACGGCGCGGCGCAGAACCACGAGGGCTTCGTCCCGCCGGCCGAGATGGGCCAGCGCCACACCCTTCGCCGCGTCGGCATCCGAGCTGTTCGGCGAGAGCGCGAGAGCACGGTCCAGCGGCTCGAG
>JBGOTH010000398.1:0-3825 GCA_041476345.1 Methylomirabilia bacterium | reverse complement strand
TGGAGAAGGCCGCCTACGAGATCGTCTACGAAGCGAACAACCGCCCGGCCTGGATCACGATCCCCGTCCGCGGGCTCGTCAGCGCCGCGGCGGCGTTGACGGCTCGCCGAACTTCTGGGGCGCCGTGAAGAGGAGCATCTGCGCGATCCTCCCCGTCTTGCCGAAGTACACGAACAAGCCCGACTCGTAGATGAAGACGTTGAAGACCTCGGCGTCTTTCACCTTGTCGAGCCGCTCCGGGGTACCCCAGCCGGCGAGGATCGTGTCGCGCGTGAAGATACCGGGGCGAGGCTCCAGCTCCATCAGGCGCGCGAGGTTCGGCTTGAACCCTTGCGGCGTGAGCAGGCCGAACTCGATCGTCATGCGCACGAAACCGGGGGGCGCCTGGTCCTTCTCGTACAGCCACTTGGCCTCGTCGTAGCCTTCGATCTTGGTGCTCGTCACCTTGGTGGGCGCGCCGTAGCGTTCGCGCACCGCTTCCTGGGTCGTGGTCCCGGGATTGACGAGCCCCCACTCCGCGGCAAGCACGGAGCCGGCGGAGAGGGCGACGACGAGCGCCGCCGTCACGAGCGCGATCCCCGCGCGCATCAGAAGCCGAGCGCGGCGCCGTCGCCGCGCGGATCAGCGCCGCCGAGGATCGTGCCGTCCCGGAAGACGAGCGCGTGCGCCTGGCCGGTTCGCGTGAAGAGCGCCGGCGCCGGCTTCACGGGATGGCCCTTCCGCGCGAGACCGCTGAACACGCGCTTCGGCACGCGGCTCTCGAGGTGGACGGTGTCCATCGCTTCCGTGGCAGGGAGCGGCGAGAGACCGACGACGTCGCCGATCACGAAGCGCGGCCGCTCGATCGCCTCCTGCGGGTCCATGCCGTAGTCGAGAAGGTTCGTGAGGATCTGTTCGTGGAACATCGCCTGCCCGTTGCCTCCCATGGTGGAGAGTGCCGCCACCGGCCGGTCGTCGCGCGTCACCATCGACGTGATCAGCGTGTGGAACGGCCGCTTGCGCGGCGCGAACACCGCCGGATGGTCGGGCGCGTACGCGAAGTGACGGCCGCGATTCTGCAGGAGCACGCCGGTGCCCGGGACGACCACGCCCGAGCCGAAGGCGTTGAAGACCGACTGGATGACGCTGATCACGTTGCCGTGGCCGTCCGCGATGACGAAGCCGGTCGTGTCGCCCTCGGGATCGCCGGCGACGTAGGGCTGCGCTTTCCGCGAATCGAACGCGCGCCGCCGCTTCTTCGCGTACGCCTTGTCGAGGAGGCGCCCGGCGGACACGCGCATGTGCGCGGGATCGCCGATGAACCGGTCACGGTCGGCGTACGCGAGCTTCGCCATCTCGAGCAGCAGGTGCAGATGCTCGACGGAATGCACGCGGCGCCGCGCGAGCGGAAAGCCTTCCAGGAGATTCAGCGCGAGCAGCACCGCGAGCCCTTGCGTCGGCGGCGGCGTCTCGTAGACCGTGAAGCCGCGGTACGTCGTCGACAGCGGCTCGCCCCATTCCCCGGTGTGTTGCGCGAGGTCGTCCTCCGTCAGGAACCCGTCCGCGGCGACGTGCGCGGCGATCGCGCGTCCCACCCGGCCCGTATAGAAGAGGTCGGGCCCCTCGGAAGCGAGATCGCGCAGCGTGCGCGCGAGATCCGCCTGCACGAGCACCTCTCCGTGCGCCGGGACGCGGTCGCCCGGCGTGAAGATGCGCGACCATTCGGCGGAGGGGTTCTCCGGAATGAAGTCGCGGATCGACTGGCTCAGCAGCGACGTCGTCGGAAATCCTTCCGCACAACGAATCGCGGGGCCGAGCAGCTCGCCGAGCGGCCGCGTGCCGAAGCGCTCCAGCAGCATTCCCCAGCCGCGCACGCACCCGGGCACGCTCACGCTCGCGACGCCGACGCGCGGGAGACGCGTCATCCCGCGCCGCGCTAACTCATCGAGGCTCGCGCGCGAGCCGGAGCGGCCGGCGCCGTTGAGGAAGTGCACGCGGTGCGTCTTCGCCTCGTAGTACAGGCAGAAGATGTCACCGCCGACGGCGCACATGTTGGGTTGCGTGACGGTGAGCACGGCGTTGGTCGCGACGGCCGCGTCCGCCGCGGTGCCGCCGGCCTTCAGCACCTCGATGCCGGCGAGCGTCGCCTGCGGATGCGCGGAGGCCACCATGCCGTGGCGGCCGAGTGCGGCAGGACGATGCGAGTAGCCGGGATCAAGCATGCGCGAAGATCCGCGTGATCTCGTCCTGCGGAAAGATCGGCATCGGCTCCTGGCGCGCGCCGTCCATGAGCGTCACGCCCTGATCGCGCGGCACGACCTGACCGATGAAGTGACAGTCGATCGACTCGCGCGCCAGTGCGTGGATGACGATGCCCGCGTCGGCCGGCGCCAGCGTCATCAGGAGCGCGCCGCTCGCGATGGTGCCGAGCGGATCGAGACCGAACGCCTCGCAGAGAACCTTGCCCTCGGGCAGGATCATGATGCGACCGCGGTCGATCCGGAGGCCGACGTTCGCGGCGTCCGCCATCTCGTGCAGCGCCGTGGCGATGCCGCCCTCCGTCGGGTCGTGCATGGCGTGCACGGTCGCCAGCTCGCAGGCGATCTCGGCTTCCGGCAGCACGCTGAGCCCCGGCGTGCGGAGGAGGCCCTTCGCTTTTCGGATCACCGAGGCCGGGACGCCCAGCGCGCGCAGCTCCGCGTCCTTCTCGCGCGCGATGATCGCGGTACCTTCGAGTGGCACGCCCTTCGTCATCACGACCGCGTCGCCGACCTGCGCGCCTCCGGTCGTCACGAGCTTGTCCTTCGCCACTTCGCCGAGCATCGTGCCCGCGACGATCGGCCGCTCGATCCCGTATGTAATCTCGGTGTGGCCACCGACGAGCGCGATCTCCATCTCCTCGCATGCCTCGCGCAGCCGCGCGAAGAGCGCGGCCACGTCGTCGTCCGTCGTCTTGCCCTCGGGCAGCAGAATGGTGGCGAGAAACCACCGCGGCCGCGCGCCGCGCACCGCGATGTCGTTCGCGTTGACCTGGAGGGCGTACCAGGCGACGTCGTCCGTCGCGAAGGTGATGGGATCGCTGGTGGCGATGAGGTAGCGGTCGCCGAAATCGATGACGGCCGCGTCCTCGCCGACGCGCGGGCCGACGATCACGCGGGGATCCTTCACGGGATGCTGGTCGAAGAGCGACTGCAGCGTGGCCGCGCGGAGCTTACCAACGGGAAGGAACGCCATGGATGGTTGCCGAGTATATCAGGCGAGCAGCTTGAGCAGGTCCGCGGTCAGGTCGAAGAGCTGGGCGCAGCCGCTCACGCCGCCGACGTGCGCGGACACGCGCTTGCGCAGCCCCGCGTCCACCGTCTCGCCGAGGAGCGCCTTGATCTTCGCCTGCGGCTCCGAGCAGATGCCGGCGTACGGCAGCCGCGACGTGATCGAGTCCGCGCGTGTGATGCGCCCGCCCGCGTCGATCTCGTACGTCAGCTCGAAGCCGTGCACGTTGTCGTGCATGGAGTGGAAAAGGCGCAGGCCGTTCCCGACACGCTCGATGCGCGCCACCTTGCGCCGGACGAACACGCGCGACTGGCCCGGACGCGGGCTGTAGAGATCCGGCTGCATCGGCGAGACGACCGTGCGCGTGCCGAAGAGCGCCTTGCCCGCGTCGCTGTACGCGAAGCACGAGCCGGGCAGATCGATCCAGCCCGCGGTGTCGAGCTGCCAGCATTCCCACGCGCCACCGACCGCGCGCTCCGCGTGCGCGCGCGGAAGCTTCGCGACCTGACGGGCGAGGCGCGCGACTTCGATCATCGCGTCGACGACGAGCGCTCCGCCGGCGCCGTGCCCCACCGC
>JBGOTH010000397.1:0-3828 GCA_041476345.1 Methylomirabilia bacterium | reverse complement strand
GACTCGCTCACGCTCTCGCCGCGCGTGCTGCGCTTCGCGCTGGAGACGTTCGGCGCCGAGCGGATCGTGCTCGGGAGCGACTATCCGTTCAAGATGGGCGTGGACGATCCGATCGCCGCGCTCGCGGAAGCGAAGCTCGATGCGGCCACGCACCAGCGGATCACCGTCGACAACGCGCGGGAGCTGCTGAGTCTCCGACCGTGACCGCGAAGCAGCGCGTCGTCGTGATCAGCATCGACGGCTTCGCGGCTTTCTACTGGCGCGATCCGCAAGCACGTCTGCCCACGCTGCGTGGGCTGGCCGAGCGCGGCGCCGTCGCCGAAGGCGTCGAGACCGTGTTTCCGAGCACGACGTGGCCCACGCACGCGAGCCTCATGACCGGCGTGAGCCCGAGCGTGCACGGCGTGGTGGCGAACCACATCCTGAACCGCAAGACGCTCGGCGCCGAAGACCTCACCGGCGATCCCGTCTACGACGCGCCCGATCTCCTGCGCGCGCCGACGGTGTACGACCTCGCGCACGCGGCGGGAATGCGCACGGCGGCGATCGACTGGCCCGCCACGCGGAACGCGCGCACGCTCGACTTCAACCTGCCGTTCTTCAAGGACCAGCGCGTGTTCGAGACGCAGACGGCGCGCACCGTGTGGGAGGAGCTGAAGGCGATCGGGTTTCCAATGGATCGCCAGGGCGAGTGGGCGCAGCTCCCGAAACGCTTCATGAAGGACGCGATGGTGGCGAATGTAGCGGCGCACGTCGTGCGTCGCCACGCGCCCGATCTTCTGCTCATGCACTTTCTGTGTGCCGACAGCCTCCAGCACCTGCACGGCCCGCGCTCGCCCGAAGCGTACTGGGCGCTGGAGTACATCGACGGCCTGATCGGTCGCTTTCTCTCCGGACTCAGCGGCGACACGACGGTGTTCGTGGTGTCGGATCACGGCTTTCTCCCGTCGTCGCGCGAGATCCGTCCGAACGTCCGTCTGCGCAAGCTGGGCACGGCGCGTGAAGCGCGCTTCGTGATGAACCACGGCGCGGGCGCGTTGTATTCGCTGGACGGCGACTCGAAGACGATCGCGCAGCTGACGGCCGAGATCGCGACGATGGAGGGCGTGAGCGGCGCGTGGACGGCCAAGGACTACGCGACGCTCGGCTTACCGCAACCGGCGGACAACGCGCTGGTGGCGGACGCGATGTTCGAGGCGGAGCCGGGCTACGCGTTCGGCGATCTCGCGGAGGGTGAAGAAGAGCACGGCGCGCCGAAGTATCTCGGCAACCACGGCCAGCGCCCGATCTATCCGGACAACCAGGCGCTGTTCGTGGCGGCGGGCCCGGCCATCCGCCGCGGAGTGCGGCTGCCGGTGATTCGGAGCCGCGACGTGGCGCCGACGGTGGCGGCGGCGGTCGGCGTGCGTCTCGGCGTGATCGAAGGCGTCGCGCTCGCCGCCGCGCTGGCCTAGCGGGCGCTACAGTCCGCGCCCGACCGGATCGTAGAAGAGGACACGCACGCGGACCGACGTGGCGCCTTGCGGCGCGCGAGCCTCGAAGTACGCACGCCCGTTCGGCGGCACCGTTCCCAGCAGCCACGCCATCGTGGTCGAGGTGACCTGGCCGCCGGCGTCGAGCCCTTCGATGGCCAGGCGCACGTTCCCGGCGGTGTGGCCGTACGTGTTGTAGACATAGCCCGATACCACGGGACCGCGTCGCCCCTGCGTCACCTCCGACTCGACGCGAAAGTACTGCTCGATACCCTGGATCGCGTAACTCTGGGCGGAAACGGCGGCGGGGGTGACCAGCAGCAAGGTCGCGAGCACGACGCTCTTCAGGCGCATGGGACGCCTCCTCATAAGTATAGAAGCGTCGAAGCCGCGTTTCGGTTCCCTTGAGGTTTGGCTTTATTCGATTACGTGATCCGCGCGGGCGAGCGCGGAAGCCGGCACGCTCAGACCGATCGCCTTCGCGGTTTTCAGGTTGATCGCGAGCTCGAACTTCGTCGGCTGCTCGATCGGCAGCTCGGCGGGTCTGGCGCCTTTCACGATCCTGTCCACGTACTCCGCCGCGCGCTGGTACATCTGCTGGTGATCCGCCCCGTAGGACATCAAGCCGCCGGATTCGACGAAATCGCGGTAGCCGGAGATCGTGGGCAGTCGGCGCCTGATCGCGAGATCGGCGATCTGCCGCCGGATGCTGACGGTCAACGGGTCCGGGAGGACCAACAATCCGATCGAGCCCGTCTTGCCGATGGCCTCGAGTTTCCGTGGCACGTCTTCGGCCGTCCGCGCTTCGAGTACGTTGACGGGCAGGCGCACGATTTCGGCGGCCGCCTTGATGTCCTTGAGTGCCAGGGCGGTGAACAGCGTGTCGGGGTTCATCAACACCGCGACGGCGCGCATGCCGGGAACGAGCTCCCGGAGGAGCTGCAGCTGTTTGCCACCGAGATCCCTTGCCTGATCGGTCAGTCCCGTGACGTTGGCGCCCGGATGACCGAGGCTCGCCACGAGCCCGGCGCCGACGGGATCACCGACGGCCGTGAACACGATCGGAATATTCGGCGTCGCGGCCTTCGCCGCTTTCGCGGCCAGCGTTCCAAATCCCGTGATCAGCACGTCGGGCCGGGCGCGCACGAGCTCCGCGGCCAACGCCGGCAGCCGCTCCGGTCGTCCTTCGGCGGAACGGTAGTCGAACGTCATGTTCCGGCCCTCGGTATATCCCAGCTCGCGGAGCCGCTCGACGAGCGCCCGCATCAATGGCCGGCCCTGCTCGGGAGCGAGTGCCAGGAACGCGAACCGGTACGACTTCGCCTGTTGCGCGGCCGTGAAGCTCGCGACGAGGACGCCGAAGGCGAGAAACACGGCGAGCGCGGCGCGTCGGATGGTCATGAGGCCGTCAAGAGTATAGGATGCGGGCGCCATGAAGGTCTTCGTCTTCGATCTCCTGCCCTACAGCGAGCATCTCGACCACCTGAAGGACGGCCAGGAGCTGCCGTGGCCGCTGCCGAAGCGCCACTTCAAGCCCGACGTCGCGGTGCGCACGTATGCCGAGCACCTGGCGGCGTGGGAAGAGATGGAGCGGCTCGGCTACGACGGCATCGGCTTCAACGAGCACCACACGTCGCCCTACGGGCTGATGAACTCGCCGAACCTGCTCGCCGCGAGCGTCGCGCAGCGGACGAAAAAGATGAAGCTCCTCATCTACGGCAACCTCCTGCCGCTGCACGATCCGCTGCGGCTGGCCGAGGAGCTGGCGATGCTCGACTGCCTCTCGAACGGCCGCATCATCTCGGGCTTCGCGCGCGGCATCCCGCGCGAGTACAACGTGTACAAGGTCCGGCTGAGCGAGTCGCGCGCGCGCTTCGAGGAGGCGTGGGAGATCATCTCGCGCGCGTGGACGGAAGAGGTGTTCTCCTACGAGGGCAAGTTCTGGTCCTACGAGGACGTCGCGATCTGGCCACGGCCGGTGCAGCAGCCGCATCCGCCCGTGTGGGTGCCCGTGTCCGGCAGCAAGGAGACGATCGAGTGGGCGGGGCGTCACAACTTCCCCATCACGCCCGGGCTCGCGCCGACGCGCGGGGTGCGCGAGGACATCATCCGCTACTACGCGAGTTGCCTTGCCCGGCACGGCCATCGCCTCACGCCGGAGCACCTCGTCATCCAGGCCAACGCGTACGTGGCGGACAGCAAAGCAGTAGCGGTGAAGGAGGCGGGGCCGTCCACGCTCTACTTCAACCAGACGCTCTTCAGCCACGGAAACATTTCGGAGACGCGACTACAGGAAAAGGTGGGCTACGTAGGGTCGTCGTCGTTCGACTACCTGCGCCCCGAGAACCGGGCCGCG
>JBGOTH010000396.1:0-3835 GCA_041476345.1 Methylomirabilia bacterium | reverse complement strand
TGGTGCCGGCGGATCCGTTCGCGGTCCTCGATCAGGAGGGCGTCGGCGAGCTGGTGCGCATCGGGATCGAGCGCGGGCGCCGCACGCGGCCGGACCTCAAGATCGGGATCTGCGGCGAGCACGGAGGCGATCCGTCGTCGGTGGAGTTTTGTCACCGCGTCGGCATGACGTACGTGTCCTGCTCTCCCTTCATGCTCCCCATCGCTCGCCTCGCGGCCGCTCAGGCGCGTATCCGCACGCGTGAGGAAGCGACCGGAGGGCCTCGAGGCTGAGATGGACACGAACGACAGGCCGGCTTCAGGAGGGCGACGGTCGTGAAAATGTCAGGGGCGCGGATGGTGCTCGAGTGTCTCAAGCGCGAGGGCGTGGATACGATCTTCGGCCTGCCCGGCGGCGCGGTGCTTCCGATCTACGACGTGCTCTACGACTTCGAAGGCATCCGGCACATCCTCGTCCGTCAGGAGGCGGCCGCGGGGCACGCCGCCGAGGGATACGCGCGGACGACCGGCAGGGTCGGCGTGTGCCTCGTGACGTCGGGACCGGCGGCGACGAACCTCGTCACGGCTCTGCAGGACGCGATGATGGACTCGATCCCCATCGTGGCGTTCACGGGCCAGGTGCCGACGCACCTCATCGGCAACGACGCCTTTCAGGAGGCCGACAACGTCGGCATCACGCGCCCGTGCACCAAGCACAACTACCTCGTGAAGGACGGTAAGGACATCGGGCCGATCATCCGTGAGGCGTTCCACATCGCGTCGACCGGGCGTCCGGGGCCCGTGCACATCGACCTGCCGAAAGACGTGCTCGTGAAGGAAGCGGAGCTGATCTGGCCGGAGCGCGTTCACCTGCGCTCGTACAACCCGACGTACGACGGGCACCCCGGGCAGATCAAGCGCGCCGCCAAGTCGATCGTGCGTGCCAAGCGTCCCGTGTTCTACGTGGGGGGCGGCGTGATCTCGGCCGACGCCAGCGTCGAGCTGCGCGAGCTCGCGGAGCTCACGCAGGTGCCGCTGACCCAGACGCTCATGGGACTCGGCGCCTTTCCCATGGCGCACCCGCTCTCGCTCGACATGCTCGGGATGCACGGTAGCTACTACGGGAACATGGCCGTGCACCACTCGGACTGTCTCGTCGCGATCGGCGCCCGCTTCGACGATCGCGTGACCGGGCGTGTCGACGCTTTCGCGCCGCACGCCGAGATCATCCACATCGACGTCGATCCGTCCTCGATCTCGAAGAACATCAAGGTCGACGTGCCGATCGTGGGCGATTGCAAGAGCGTGCTCGCCAAGCTGCTCGACGCGGTCCGCGAGGAGCTCAGGCAGGACGTGCCGGCCGCGGTGCGCGACGGCCGTCGCCAGTGGGCGGAGCAGGTGGCCCAGTGGAAGCGCGACTTCCCGTTCCGCTACGACTGGGACGACGACGTCATCAAGCCGCAGTACGTCATGCAGGAGATCTCCAACCTGACCAACGGCGAGGCGTATATCGTGACCGGCGTCGGCCAGCACCAGATGTGGGCGGCGCAGTACTACCGGTTCACGCATCCGCGCCGCTGGTGCACGTCGGGCGGGCTCGGGACGATGGGGTATGGGCTGCCGACCGCGATGGGCGTGCAGGCGGCGCATCCCGGCCAGCTCGTCATCAACATCGACGGCGACGGCTCGTTCCAGATGAACAGCCAGGAGATGGCGACGTGCTTCACGGAGAACCTGCCCGTGAAGACGGTGATCATCAACAACAGCGGGCACGGAATGGTTCGCCAGTGGCAGCGCATCATCTACAAGGAGCGCTACTCGTCCGTCGACCTGCCGGGCATTCCGGACTGGGTCAAACTCGCGGAGGCGTACGGCTGTGTCGGCCTGCGCGTGACGAAGCCGAGCGAGGTGGTGTCGGCCATCGAGAAGATGCTGAGTACCCCAGCGCCCGTGATCCTCGACGTCTGCGTCGACAAGGACGAGTGCGTGTTTCCGATGGTGCCGGCGGGGGGCGCCAACACCGACATGATCCTGGCCCTTCCCAGCCGCGAGGCGAAGGACAAGGCCGCGAAGTCCCAGACGGGGTTCTGATGAGCACGAGCAACGGCAGCGGGGGCAGCGATCCACGCAAGCACACCATCTCGGTCCTCGTCGAGAACCGCTTCGGCGTTCTCTCGCGGGTGGCGGGGCTCTTCTCCGCCCGCGGCTACAACATCGAGAGCCTGTCCGTCGGAGAGACGCTCGACCCCGCGGTGTCGCGCATGACGCTGGTGGTGCGCGGCGACGAGTTCGTGATCGAGCAGGTGACGAAGCAGCTCCACAAGCTCATCGACGTGATCAAGGTCAGCGACCTCACCGACGACAGCCACGTGGAACGGGAGCTGGTGCTCATCCGTGTGAACGCGGAGCCGCAGCATCGTGCGGAGATCCTCCGGACGGGGGACATCTTCCGGGCGAAGGTCGTGGACGTCACGGGGATCTCCTTCATCCTCGAGGCGACCGGTGACGAGGGGAAGATCGAAGCGCTCATCGAATTGCTCCGTCCGATGGGAATCCAGGAGATCGTGCGGACGGGCAAGGTCGCCATCGCGCGCGGGCCGAAGAGCAAGGCAGCCCGCAAGGCCGAACCCGTGAAGGCACGGCCCCGGGCGGCGGACGATCCGCGCGTGGTTGGGTTCGCAGACTGACAATCGACGGCCGCAGGCCGTCGATGACGGCGGGTCAGGCAAAGGAAAGGACGACTAAACGTCATGCCGGCGAAGATCTACTACGACCAGGACGCTGACCTCGGGCTGCTCAAAGGCAAAAAAGTCGCCATCATCGGATATGGCAGCCAGGGGCACGCGCACGCGCTGAACCTGAGAGACTCCGGCCAGGACGTGGTGGTCGGCCTCTACAAGGGGTCGAAGAGCGGCGCCCGGGCGGAGAAGGACGGTCTCCGCGTGACCACGGTGGCCGAGGCCACCAAGGCGGCCGAGGTCGTGATGATCCTGCTCCCTGACCAGACGCAGCGGGCGGTGTTCGAGGCCGAAATCAAGCAGGGCCTCGGCAAGGGCAAGATGCTGATGTTCGCCCACGGCTTCAACATCCACTTCAACCAGGTCGTCCCGCCGCCCGACGTGGACGTCGCGATGATCGCGCCCAAGGCGCCCGGCCACGTCATGCGCGATCTCTTCACGCAGGGCCCCGGTGTTCCCGGTCTCGTCGCCGTCCATCAGGACGTCACCGGCAAGGCGCGCGACATCGCGCTCGCCTACGGCAAGGGCGTCGGCTGCACGCGCGCGGGCGTCATCGAGACCACGTTCAAGGAAGAGACGGAGACCGATCTCTTCGGCGAGCAGGTCGCGCTCTGCGGCGGCATCTCGCACCTGATCAAGGGCGCGTTCGAGACGCTCTGCGAGGCCGGCTACCAGCCGGAGGTCGCGTACTTCGAGTGCATGCACGAGATGAAGCTGATCGTCGACCTCTTCTACCAGGGCGGCCTCGCCTACATGCGCTACTCGGTGTCGGACACCGCGGAGTACGGCGACTACACCCGCGGCCCGCGCATCGTGAACGATCAGACGAAGGCCGAGATGAAGAAGATCCTCGGTGAGATCCAGTCGGGGCAGTTCGCCCGCGAGTTCGTGCTGGAGAACATGGCGAATCGTGCCGGGTTCCTCGCCATGCGCCGCCGCGACGCCGAGCATCCCATCGAGGAAGTCGGCAAGCGCCTCCGCTCGATGATGTCCTGGATCAAGCCGCCGCGGGAGTAGGGATGGAGCAGAAGCTTCCGATCGCACGCGAGGGCTGGCCGTTCATCGTCCTTCCGGGGGCGATGGCGATCGGGCTCGTCCTCATGGGACGTCGCGGCCTCG
>JBGOTH010000395.1:0-3854 GCA_041476345.1 Methylomirabilia bacterium | reverse complement strand
CGTGGTGACATCACGCACACACCACCGGCTGCTCGGTCTCGCAGGCACGCTGGCACCCGATGGGACACCGCTCGTCAACGGCCGGCCGTGGGATTCCCGCGAGGCGGCGGACGCCGTGCACGTCGCGGCCGGCGACGAAGCGACGCTCGCCCGCAACGAAGGGCTCGAGCGCTTCGACGTGCTGCCGTTGCTCATCGCCACGGACGGCGCCGTGGCGGCGCTGGGCGTCGACCGCCGACGTCTTCGGCCGAACATCGTGATCGGCGACGTCGAAGGCCTCGCGGAGCGTGAGTGGCCCGGCCGGCGACTGCGCATCGGCTCCGCGGTGGTGGAGGCGGTAAAACTCCGCGGCCGCTGCGTGGTGACGACGTTCGATCCCGACACGCTCGTGCAGGATCTCGGCGTCCTCCGGAGGATCGCGGAGGAGTTCGGCGGAAGGATGGCGCTCGACTGCGCGGTCGTGACGCCGGGCCGCGTGGCGGTGGGCGACCCCGTAGAGCTGCTGTAGCCCCTTCTTTGCCGCGTGCCATACTGCCCGCATCTTGGCCAAAAGCCTGCTGCGTGTCTATTTGACGGGCCGACTTACCGTCGAGCTGGGGGACAAGCGATTCGACGAGCGCCGCTTGCCCGGCCGTCAGGGCCGCCGTGCCCTGGTGTTCCTGGCGCTCGAGCGCGCGCGCCCCGTTCCCATCGACGAGCTCGCGGACGCTGTGTGGGGAACGTCCACGCCGGCGGGTGCCTGGGAGACGGCGCTGAGCGCGATCGTCAGCAAGCTCCGCGCGGCGTTACGTGCATTCGACGCGTCGGTCTCGACCGCGTCCGGCTGCTATCAGCTCACGTTGCCCCCGCGCGCGTGGGTGGATATCGAGGAAGCGCGCCGGGCGTTGGACGAAGCCGAAGGCCACGTGCGCGCCGCGCGCTTCGGTGACGCGTGGGGCCCGTCGAACGTTGCGGCGTCGATCACGGCGCGTCCGTTGCTGGCGGGCGTGGACGCGGAGTGGATCGCACGCGCGCGTGCCGGCTTGCGCGACGTGCGGGTGCGTGCGCTCGAGTGCCTGGCGGCGGTGGCGGCGTCGAACGGCGAGCATTCGCTGGCGGCACAACTCGCGCGCGATGTCGTCGAGCTGGAGCCCTTCCGCGAGACCGGTTGGCAGCGTTTGATGCGTGCGCTGGCGGACGGTGGCAATCGCGCGGAGGCACTGCGGGCCTACGCGTCGTGTCGGGCTCTGCTCGCGAAGGAGCTGGGCGTGGCGCCATCGAAGGAGACGGAGGCGATCGTGAAGGGCCTGCGGGTATAGGGAACGCTTCTTGCTTTGCTTCGGCACCGAGGGGGCAAGCCATGGCCAATGTCGCGACCGCCAGACCGAAATCACCGCAGGGGACTACGCCGCGCATCAGCAGCGTCTACCGCGCGCTGGACGGCGCGGTCCATCACACGCGCTGCCGCAGGCGCGTGGCGTACCTCGGGCACAACTCAGGCGGCGTAGAGCTCCAATTCCACTGCGCGGCGTGTCACGAGCGGGTGGTGTTGCCGCAAATCGTCGTGGCAGTCCTGCCGCTCGGTTAGCGTCTCGCGCTCATGCGCGCGAAACCGTTCAAGGTACCGGCGCTCGTCTATGGATTGGCGGCGGCCATTTCAGGCCCGACGGCCAAGCGCTCGCTGCTGATGCTGGGCGCCCCGTTCGACGTCGTCGGCACCGTCGCCCTCCAGCGCATCGCCGGCTGGCTGACGGAGGGGATGCGCCGGTACGAGGCACCCGCCGAGCGTAAGGCGCCCGCCGACTAGGTCAGCAGCGTGCGATGGAAAAAGCGCGTCATGTCGTCACGGAAGAGCGCGGCCTGGTCCCCCTGCGAGCCGATCGTGGCGCCGCGCACCCCGTAGCCCGCCTTCAACGCGTAGACGGCAAGATCGCGATCCACGAGCTTCGCGTCCGCTTCACCCGTGGTCGGATGGATGAAGGCGCCGTCATCGCCTAGATAGCTGGTGGGCGCGCCAGGCGCCACCGCAGCCCCCGGAAACTTCTGCAACGGCTCGTGGCGATCGAAGCTGTGCTCGGCGCCGGCCACGATGCGGATCGCCGCCGCGCCGCCGCGCAGGCGAATCGCCTGCACGTGCCCCTGGATCTGCTGCGGGCTCACCCAATCATCCTGATCACCGACGATCGCGCGCACTTCCGTGGCGCCGACGTCGGGGTCGAGGAACTGGTGCCCACACCACGGATACGCCGCGAGCACGGCGCGCACGGTGACGTCGAGGATCGTTGCGCAGAACCGTCGTGTCACCGCGGTGAGCACGGCCGAGCCGCCACGACTGTGGCCCTGCAAGCCGATGCGCTGCGGGTCGATCTCCGATCGCGTCGCCAGCACCTTCACCGCCGCGGCCACGTCGAACGCCGAAGCCGCGAACGAAAACTGCGTCTGGTTCGCGACTGTCGAGGTGACGTCGCGCGGCCCGAACGGATCGAGCACGAACGCCGCGATGCCGAGATCGACGAGCGTCTCCGCATGCGTGAGGTGGCCGGCCGAGATGCCGAGACTCCCGGGGACGACGATCACGACAGGCACGCGGCCTTGGCTCTTCGGGAGGAATAGCTTACCGTCGACCGTCACGCGCGGCATGGCGGCCCGGTCGCTGATCGCCTGCCAGTAGTTCCGCGGATTCGCGCTCGGGATGTCGATGTTGTGACCACGCGCACCGTTGGCGAAGATAACGTCGCGATCGCGAAAGCGCATCTAGACCGCCCTCCCGTCGGGATCTTACCCCGCGGCGCGGCGCAGTACTCTAGGTGTATCCAATTCGCGGCGTTGACGACCAACGGTTCGGACCCATATTTATGGTAGCGTGCTGAGCTGGATGAAGAAGACCACGATCGAGCTGCCCGACGGGCTCCTCATCGCCGCGAAGAAGCGTGCCGCCGAGCTCCAGTGCACGCTGCGGACGCTCATCGAGCGCGGCCTTCGACACGAGCTCCTTGGAGCGCGACCGGCACGCGGGCGACGGCGCGCGATCAAGTGGGTCACCGTCCGCGGGGGGCTTCCGCCCGGGCTCGACGTTCGCGATCGCGCGGCGATGCAGGACTGGCTCCGGCGCCGGCCATGATTGCCGTCGACACCAATCTGCTCGTCTACGCGCATCGGGCGGCGCTCCCCGAGCATCGTGCAGCCCGTCGCGCCCTGGAGCGCGCGATCGGTGACGGAGGCGGCTGGGGCATCACGCAGCCGACCGTCACGGAGTTCTGGAGCGTCGTGACGCACCCCACCGCCTCGGGCCGCCCGTCGACATCTGTGGAAGCGCGGGCGTTCCTTCGGAACCTCGTCGAAGAGACGGGCGGCCACGTGTGGCTGCCCAGCGCCGGGTTCACGGACCGCCTCCTGCGCGCGGCATCCGAGGCTCGTGTCCGGGGAGCGAGGATCTTCGATCTGCAGATCGCTCTGATCGCTCATGAAAATGGCGCACGTGAGCTGTGGACACACGACCAGCGCTTCGTCACCGTGTCCGGCCTGCGCGTCGTCGATCCGCTCGACTGAAGTCCGCGACAGCGGAGGCCGCCCGCGCTACGATGTCTGTATCCAATTCGCGGGTATTGACCGCGTACGGAGTGGAGTACCAGGGCATGGTGGAGACGAGACTTCTCGGTCCGGAAGACCGCGTGGAGCTGATCGGGGGCGAGATCGTCCAGAGGAGCCCGGTCGGGCTGCGCCATTCGCTGTGTGTCGCCGCGCTCGTCGACCGGCTCGTGAGGGCCGTCGGGGATCACGCGTTGCTCTGGTCGCCGAACCCGATCCGTCTGTCCCCCCACACGATGCCCGAGCCGGATGTGGTGTTCGTGCAGCGGCCGTTGAGCCGATATTCG
>JBGOTH010000394.1:0-3859 GCA_041476345.1 Methylomirabilia bacterium | reverse complement strand
GGCGGTCCACGTGCTTGAGCCGGTCGAGCTCGGCGGAGAGCTTCTCGTACCCGGGCCGCGTCATCGGCGTGCGCTGAACGGACATGGAGCTAATACGTTAGCATGCGGCACGAACCTTCAAGAGCTGGTTGCCGATCAACGTCATCACCGCTTCGCCGTTCTGGTTCAGCGTCGTGTAGGACATCTTCACCACGCCGCGATCCGGCTTGGACGTCGACCGCTTCGCTTCGAGAACTTTCGCGACGACGTGCAGCGTGTCCCCGGGCCGGACCGGTCTGAGCCAGCGCAGCTCGTCGAGGCCCGGCGAGCCGAGGCTGCCGCCGGTGATCGCGCCCGTCTGCCAGAAGAGACGGAAGCTCAGCGCCGCCGTGTGGAAGCCGCTCGCGATCAGGCCGCCGAACGGGCTCGCCGCGGCCGCGGTGACGTCGAGGTGAAAGGGCTGGGGGTCGAACTTCATCGCGAAGTCGATGATCTGCGCTTCGGTGATCGTGAGGCCGGGCGAGGTCAGCTCGGCGCCGACCGTGAAGTCCTCGAAGAACATTTCAACTGGTTCGGCGCGTGGGCGTGTTCGGAGCCACCTCGATCTTCGCGCCCGCGCGCGCACCTTCCATCCACGACTGCCAGGCCTGGCTTTGCTTCTGGGTGCGGAGGTCCTTCGCGACCTTCTCTTTCTCCGCCGCGTACCCGCTCGCATCCGCCGGCGTGCGCTCGATCACCTTCATCACGTAGTAGCCCTGCGGCGTCTTCACGGGGCCGCTGGTCGCGCCCACCGGGGTCTGGAACGCCGCGAGCATCGCGTCGCCCGGCAGCTTCTCGGCGGGCTTCGAGAGCGTGAAGGGTGGCGTCTCACCGCTGGTCGCGCCCGCCTTCTTGACGGCGGCGGCGAAATCGCCCGCCTTCGCGTCGGCGACGAGCTGCCTGGCGCGGTCGAGTGCCTGCCCCTCGGCCCGCTCGCGCTTGAGCGCCGCGGCCACGCGATCCTTCACTTCAGCGAGGCTCGGAACCGCCGCGGGCAGCGCCTCGCGACTCTTCATCACCACCCATCCCGCCGGCGTCTTCAAGGATTGCGAGACGCCGCCGATGGCGAGCTCGAACGCCGTCTGCTCCATCGTGTCCGGCGCGGCCGTGGGTGGGCGCTCGATCCTGGTCATGGTGGCATCCAGCGCGATGAGCCCGAGGGCACGCGCCTCGGCGAGGAAATCGGGCGCGCTCACGAGCTTCGCGCGCGCCTCGTCGGCCTTCGCCTTCGCCGCGCGCTCGGCGGCCTCGGCCGCGACGCGATCACGGATCTGCCCGGCCACGTCCTTCAGCGGCGTCTTCCCGCCCGGCTGGATCTCGACGACCTTGATCGCGTGAAAGCCGAAGGGAGAGCGCACCGGCTCCGGCGAGATCTCGCCCGGCTTGAGCGCGAACGCCGCCTGCTCGAACTGCGGAACCATCTCGCCCTTGCGCACGAGCCCGAGGTCACCGCCGGTCTGCTTCGAGCCCGGATCCTCGGAGATCTCGCGTGCCAGCTTCGCGAAGTCTTCTCCCGCCTTGGCGCGGCGGATCGCGTCGGCAACTTTCGTGCGGGCCTTGTCTTCTCCCTCGCTGCCGCCCGTCTCGGGCACGCGCACGAGGATGTGGGAGGCGCGGACCTGCGGCGGCTTCTCGAACTCGCGCGGGTGCTCGGTGTAGTACTTCTCGACCTCGGCATCCGCGACCGGCTTGACGAAGTCGCGCATCCCGATGAGGACGTAACTCACCTTGCGGCGCTCGGGCTGGCGATACGCGGCCTCGTGCGCCTTGAGATACGCCTCCAGCTCCGCGTCGCTCACCTGCACGCCCGCCACGAGCGGCGCCGCCTCGACGAGCGCCCACGCCGCACGCATGTTTTCGTTGCGGAGCCGCCACGTCTGCTCCACTTCGGTGTCCAGGACCCTTACGCCCGCGCGGACGGTGGTCTCCGCTTTCATGCGGGTGAGCTCACGCCGGACGTCCGTCTCGAACGCGGTGGCGTCGAGGCCGCGACGCTTGAGAAACTCCTGGTAGCGCTTCATCGCGAACCGTCCGCCTTCCTGGAAGGCGGGAATGGCCTGGATCTGGGCGTTGAGCTCGGCGTCCGTGACCTCGAGGCCCTCCGCGCGCGCCCGCTGCACCACGAGCGCCTCCTGCACGAGGTCGCTCACGACCTGTTGCGCGAGCCCCATGCGTTCCGCCATCTCGGGCGAGAAGCGATCGCGATAGATCTGCGTGTAGCTATCGACGTACGACTGGTAGCGGCGATGGTAGCGCTCGACGGGAATCGTCTCGCCGTTCACCGTGGCCACGCCGTCGCGCGCCACGCCCCCACCCCTCGTGTTGGTGCCCAACACCACCACGGAGGTGAGGACGAAGGCCGCGATGACGGCGAGCAGGCCGATCTGCAACAGCCGCCGGTGATTCCGCATGAGGCTGATCACGCTGGGTCGTCCTTATTCTTCAGGCTCGTCGGCGGCGCGCGCCGGCGGCGGACTCTCATGGTCGGGCACCACCACGCGGCGGGCGACGGTCATGAACCCGGTGTGGGCGACCATGCGGTGGAACGGTCGCACGGACTGACCGTCGATGTTCCAGGGACGGAAGAGCGTCTCGAACGTCTCGATGAGCGCCCACTGGCGATCGTGCCGGAGCGTCTCCGACGTCTGGTGCGCCTGGATGATCGTGGGCACGTACGACAGGAAGATGCCGCCCGGGCGCAGAATGCGGGGCAGCTCGCCGGTGAGACGCCACGGCTCCGGCAGGTCGAGCACCACGCGATCCACCGGCTCTTCCTCCGCGAGCCCTTCCTCCACCGGCCGCAGGCGCACCGTGAGGTTCGTCACCTCGCCCGAGCGCATGTGGATGTTGGCGAGCGCCCGCCGCGCGAACTCGTCGCGCTGCTCGTAGGTGATGACGCGGCCCTCGGGCCCGACGGCGCGAAGGAGCGCCAGCGTGAGCGCCCCCGAGCCCATCCCCGCCTCGAGCACGCGGCAGCCAGGATAGATGTCCGCCCAGAAGAGGATGATCGCGAGGTCCTTCGGGTAGATGACCTGGGCGCCGCGCGGCATCTCGAGCACGTAGTCCGCGAGCGTGGGCCGCACCGCGATGTAACGAAGCCCCATCGAGCTGCGCACCCAGCTGCCCTCCGGGTGCCCGATGATCGTGTCGTGCGGGACCCAGCCCCGGTCGGAGTGAAACGCCTCCGATTTGCGCAGGAAGATGAGGTGGCGCTTCCCGCGCGTGTCGATGAGCAGGATCTGCTCACCGTCCTGGAAGGGCGCGCCTTCGTTCACTCGGCGAGTGTACACTACGGACCTCATGACGATTTCGGGCGCACTCCGCGTCCGCGAGCTCGGCCACGTCTCGCTCTTCGTGCGTGACCTCGACGCGACGCGAGCCTTCTACCGCGACCTCCTCGGCCTCGTCGAAACCGGCACCGGCAAGGACGGGCGCATCGTGTTCTTCTCCGCGGGCGCGCGTCACCACGACCTGTCGTGCGAGCTTGCGCGCGCGGACGGCCCCGGCCCACAGCCGAAGGGCGTGCCCGGGCTCTACCACATCGCGTTCGTCGTGGACGATCTCGCCGCGGCCCGTCGCGCGGTGGAGGCGCACGGCGTCGCGCCGTACGGTGACTACGCGCGCGGCTTCTGTGTGCGCGATCCCGACGGCCACGAAATCGAGCTCTACACCGAAGCCCCGCGAGTGAGCTAGCCGGCTAGCTCACATCCCGAAGGCGTCGAGGCCGGTGATGTCCCGTCCGACGATCAGCGTGTGGATGTCGTGCGTCCCCTCGTACGTGTTCACCGTCTCCAGGTTCAGCATGTGACGGATGATCGGGTGCTCGTCGACGATGCCGGCG
>JBGOTH010000393.1:0-3861 GCA_041476345.1 Methylomirabilia bacterium | reverse complement strand
CATGGCGTGCCGAGGAACGGGCGCGGCGGCTTCATCCCGGCGGTCATCGTCGGGTTGGGAAAGTTGGGAGGGCGCGAGCTCACGACCGGCTCCGACCTCGACCTCTTCGTCGTGTTCGCAGAGGATGGCGAGACGGACGGCGACCGCCGCGTCGACGCGCACACGTTCTACAGCACGGCGGCCGACCGGCTCGCCGCGGTGCTCTCGGACGTGACGCCGGCGGGCGTCGCGTTCCAGGTGGATTTGCGACTGCGCCCCGGCGGCAAGGGCTCCGGCTTCGCGTCGAACCTGGCGGCCCTCGAGCATTACTATGAGGAGTGGGGCGATCTCTGGGAGCGACAGACTCTCACGCGCACGCGGCTCCTGTTCGGTGATCGGACGCTCGCGCGCCGCGTCCGTCGCGTGCTGCGCGACCTCGTGTACGGCCGGCCGCTCCCGGGAAGCGCGGTGAAGGGCATCCGCGACGTGCGGGCGCGCATGGAGGTCGAGCTGGCCCAGGAGACGGAGGAGCGCTGGCACGTGAAGCTCGGGTGTGGCGGGCTGGTCGACGTGGAGTTCCTGACGCAGACGCTGCAGCTCGTCCACGGCGGCGATCACCCGGAGGCGCGCGCGCCGTCGACGCGCGGAGCGCTCGCGGGGCTCACGCGCGCGGGCGTGCTGTCGCCCGAGGTCGCGAGGGAGCTCATCGCACACTATCGTTTCCTGCGCGGCGTCTCGGCGGCCACCCGGCTGCTCGGCGCGCGCCCCGCGGACGTGCTCGAGCTCGAGGGCCCGATGCCGGCGCGCGTGGCGACGGCGCTCCACTACCCGACGCGGGATGCCTTCCTCGACGACTACCGCCGCCGCACCACCAGCGTGCGCCGGATCTACACCGACGTGATGGCATGACCACCACCCGCACCTTCTATATCGTCGACGGGCACTCGCAGATCTTCCGCGCGTACCACGCGATGGACTACCTCTCCACGTCGAAGGGCGTGCCGAGTCACGCCGTGCTCATCCTCAGCACCATGCTGTGGAAGCTCATCCGCGAAGAACAGCCGGACTACCTCGGCATCGCTCTCGATCCGAAGGGGCCGACGTTCCGCGACGCGCTCTTCGCCGAATACAAAGCCACGCGTGCCGCGATGCCCGACGACCTCGTGCGCCAGCTTCCGTACGTGCGGCGTCTTTTCGAGGCGCTGCGCACACCCGTGGTGGAGGTGCCGGGCTTCGAGGCCGACGACGTGCTGGCGACGCTCGTGGAGCACGCGCTGAAGGTTCCGGATCTCCACGTCGTCATCGTCAGCGGCGACAAGGACCTGTTGCAGCTCGTCGGCCCCCGCGTCCGCGTGTTGTCCGCCGTCGGCCGCACCGGCGAGCGCCTCATGTACGACGACGCGAAGGTCCGCGAGCGCTGGGGGGTGGCGCCGGCGCAGATCGTGGACGTCCTCGCGCTGATGGGCGACAGCATCGACAACATTCCCGGCGTCAAGGGCGTCGGCGAGAAGACGGCCGTGAAGCTGATCGGCCAGTTCGGCGGCGTCGACGGGATCTACGAGCACCTGATGCTCGTGAGCGGCAAGCTGCGCGAGACGCTGGCGGCGAGCCGCAAGCAGGCGCTCCTCTCGCGCGAGCTCGCGACGGTCAATCGCCACGTGGAGTTTCCCTTCGACCTGGAGGCGTTCCGGCGCGTCGACCCCGATTGGGCCAAGCTGCGCTCGCTCTGGATGGAGATGGAATTCGTCCGCCTCCTGAAGGAATTGCCCGCCGTGCGCGTCGAGGTGAGCGATGCGCCGGTGGCGCATCTCGCGACCGCGGCCGAGGCGACGGCGTGGCTCGCGAAGATTCCCGCGGAAGCGGCCATCGCCCTCGACTGGGCGGGCGAGCTGCATCCACCGGACGTCGCCGTGCGCGGTGTGGCGGCGTTCCACCCGTCGGCCGGCTCCGCGTCCGTCGCGCTCTCGGCACTGCCCACCTTGTTCGAGCGGACGCTGATCGTCCACCACGCGAAGCCGCTCGTCGAATGGGCGCTCGGCCAGGGTCTGGCGGCGCCGCGTGTCGAGGACAGCGCCCTCGCCGCGTATCTGCTCAACCCGGCCCGCGCCACGTACAAGCTCGACGAGATCTGCGCGGAAGTCTTCGGCGAGTCTCCGCCGACGATGCCGGCGGCGGCCGAGGGGGACGGCCACCTCGGCCCCGTGCTGGGGGAGCGCGCGGCTTGGGTAGCGCGCTACTGGGCGCACGCCGCGCAGGACCTCGAGGCGCGCGGGTTGCGCGCGATCTACGACGACGTGGAGCGGCCGCTCGTCGAGGTGCTCGCGCTGATGGAGCGCCACGGGATTCGCGCCGATCCCGTGCGGCTCGAAGCCTTCGCGAAGGAGCTCGAGAAGAGCCTCGACAACCTCACGCGCGAGATCTATCAGCTCGCGGGCGAAGAGTTCACGATCGCCTCGCCCAAGCAGCTCGCGCACATCCTCTTCGAGAAGCTCGGGCTGCCTGCGCTCCGCCGCACGAAGACCGGCTACTCGACCGATGCCGACGTGTTAACAGACCTGGCGGTAGGCCACGCTCTCCCGGCGAAGATTCTCGAACACCGAAGCCTCGCGAAGCTCAAGGGAACGTACGCGGACGCGCTGCCCCTCTTGATCAATCCGCGCACGGGCCGGATCCACACGACGTTCAATCAGCTCGTGGCGGCGACGGGGCGCCTCAGCTCGCAGGATCCGAACCTCATGAACATCCCCATCCGCACGGAGCTGGGGCGGCGCATCCGCGCCGCGTTCATCCCCGAGGACGGGTGGACGTTCGTGGCGGCGGACTACTCGCAGATCGAGCTGCGCATCCTGGCCCACCTGTCCGGCGACGAGTCGATCATCGAGTCGTTCCGCCGGGGCGAAGACATCCACACGCGGACCGCGTCGGAGGTCTTCAAGGTGAAGGCATCCGAGGTGACGTCGCTGCAGCGCACCATCGCCAAGAGCGCCAACTTCGCCATCCTGTACGGGGTGTCCGCGTTCGGGCTCTCGCAGGCCACGAAGATCGGCCGGGAGGAAGCGCAGCGCTACATCAGCAACTACTTCGCGACGCACCCGGCCGTGCGCGCCTTTATCGACAGGACGCTCGCCGACGGCCGCGAGCACGGCTGGGTGTCCACGCTCCTGGGTCGGCGCCGCTACCTCCCTGATTTGCGCTCAAACAATCCGGTGGTTCGGAATGCCGCCGAGCGCATGGCCATGAACGCGCCGGTGCAGGGCAGCGCGAGCGACATGATCAAGATCGCCATGGTGCGGGTGCACGCCGCTCTCCGCGCGCGCGGGCTGCGTGCGCGCATGCTGCTGCAGGTGCACGACGAGCTGCTCTTCGAGGCGCCGCCGGAGGAAGTCGAGACGGTGACGGCGCTGGCGTGCGATCTGATGGAGCACGCGCTGCCACTCAACGTGCCGATCGTCGTGGACGTGAAGTCGGGCCGCGACTGGTCGGAGACGTAGCCGTGAGGCGCTTTCTGCTCGTGGGTCTCACGGGCGGGATCGCGACCGGCAAGAGCACGGTGTCGGACATGTTCCGCAGTCTCGGGAGCGCGATCATCGACGCCGACCTGCTCGCGCGCGAGGTCGTGGAGCCGGGCGAGTTAGCACTCGCGCAGATCGCCGCCGAGTTCGGCGCCGACATGCTGCAGAGCGACGGCACGCTCGATCGCAAGAAGCTCGGCGCCGTCGTGTTCGGCGACGCAGCCCGCCGGACGCGGCTCGAGCAGATCACGCATCCCGCCATCCGTGACCGCTTCCTGCGCCGCCTCGCGGAGCTGGAGGCGGAGGGCTTCACTGGCATCGTCTTCTGGGACGCGCCGGTGATGATCGAGAGCGGCGGCTACAAGAACAT
>JBGOTH010000392.1:0-3876 GCA_041476345.1 Methylomirabilia bacterium | reverse complement strand
TGCAGTCCGGGGTGTCGGCAGAAATTCGTGGCTGAGCCTTCGCGGTACGTCGAGGCGTCCGTGACGAAATCGCCGCCGACGGCCGAACGCGCTTCCACGTCGTCTACCCGCGTCTATACCTGTCCGATGCACCCGCAGATCCGACAGAACGGGCCAGGCTCGTGTCCCATCTGCGGGATGGCCCTCGAGCCGCTCGTTGCTGCCGGCGACGAAGGCTCCGATCCAGAGCTCGTCGGCATGACCCGCCGCTTCTGGATCAGCCTCGTCCTCACTCTGCCGCTGTTGGCCGGCGTGATGGGCGACATGCTGCCCGGCGCACCGCTGCGTCACCTCATCGCGCCACGCGCGTTCGCGTGGGCCCAGCTCATCATCGCCACGCCGGTCGTGTTGTGGGGCGGCTGGCCGTTTTTCGTCCGCGGTTGGCAGTCACTCGTGAATCGCAGTCTCAACATGTTCACGCTTATCGCGCTGGGCGTCGGCGTCGCGTACGTCTACAGCGTCGTGGCGGTCGTCGCGCCCGGCCTCTTTCCCGAGTCGTTCCGCACGCACGGCGGCGAGGTGGGCATCTATTTCGAGGCCGCCGCGGTCATCACCGTGCTCGTGCTGCTCGGGCAAGTGCTCGAGCTGCGCGCGCGCAGCCAGACGTCGAGCGCCATTCGCGCACTCCTGAACCTGGCGCCGAAGACGGCGCGGCGTCTCCGCGACGACGGCAGCGACGAAGAGATTCCGCTCGCGGACGTCCAGGTGGGCGATCGTGTGCGCGTGCGTCCGGGCGAGGGGATCCCCGTCGACGGCGTGGTGCTGGAAGGCGCGAGTGCCGTCGACGAGTCGATGGTGACCGGCGAGTCGATCCCCGTGGAAAAAACGTCGGGCAGCCGCGTGACCGGCGGCACGGTGAACGGCACCGGCGGGTTCGTGATGCGCGCGGAGCGCGTCGGCAGCGAGACGCTCCTCGCGCAGATCGTTCACATGGTGAGCGAGGCGCAGCGCAGTCGCGCGCCCATCCAGCGCCTCGCGGACACCGTCTCGTCATACTTCGTGCCGGCGGTCGTCGCCGCCGCCGTGGTGACGTTCATCGCGTGGAGCGTATGGGGTCCGGAGCCTCGGCTGGCGTATGCGCTCGTCAACGCGGTGGCCGTGCTGATCATCGCGTGCCCGTGCGCGCTCGGCCTCGCGACGCCGATGTCGATCATGGTCGGCACCGGGCGCGGCGCGATGGCGGGCGTATTGATCAGGCATGCCGAGGCGCTGGAAATCTTGGAAGCGGTGGACACGCTCGTCGTGGACAAGACGGGCACGCTCACCGAGGGCAAGCCGAAGCTCATTACCGTCGAGCCCGCCGGTGGGCGGCCGGCGGACGAGGTGCTACGCCTCGCGGCGTCGCTCGAACGCGGCAGCGAACACCCGCTCGCCGCGGCCATCGTGAACGGTGCGCAGGAGCGCGGTGTGGCGCTCGCCGCCACGGAAGCGTTCCGCTCGGTCACCGGCAAAGGCGTCGTGGGGCGCGTGGACGGGCACGACGTCGCGCTCGGCAACCGGCGCTTGATGGAGGAGATGGGAATCGCGCTGGGCGATCTCAGCGACCGCGCGGAGGCGCTGCGTCGCGACGGGCAGACGGTGATGTTCGTCGCCATCGATCGACAACCCGGCGGTCTCGTCGGCGTCGCTGATCCCATCAAGGCCACGACGCCGGAGGCCTTGGCGCTGCTGCGAGAGTCAGGCGTCCACATCGTGATGCTGACCGGGGACAGCCGCGCCACCGCCGAGGCTGTCGCACGGAAGGTCGGCATCGACGACGTGCAGGCCGAGGTCCTGCCGGAGCAGAAGAGCGCGATCGTCAAGCGCCTCCAGGGCGAAGGCCGGCGCGTGGCGATGGCCGGCGATGGTGTGAACGACGCGCCCGCGCTCGCGCAGGCGGAGGTCGGCATCGCGATGGGGACGGGCACCGACGTCGCGATGCAGAGCGCCGGCATCACGCTGGTGAAGGGCGATCTGCGCGGGATCGCGCGGGCGCGTCGCCTCAGCCGCGCGACGATGCGCAACATCCGGCAGAATCTCTTCTTCGCGTTCGTGTACAACGCGCTCGGTGTACCGATCGCGGCCGGTGTGCTCTATCCGGTGTTCGGAATGCTGCTGAGCCCGATCTTCGCGAGCGCCGCGATGACGTTCAGCTCGGTGTCGGTCATCGCGAACGCGCTCCGGCTTCGACGCGTCACGCTGTGACCCGCCGCCGACCTGGGTCCCGTCAATGGGAGTGCGTCGGCAGATCGTCGTGCGCGTGTGGTCCTTTTCGATGCTTCGACTCGCCGGCATCCGTCGCAGGATCGACGTGAATGATCGCGTCGGACAAGAACGCGAGGTGGTGCTGGAGCTCGTGCTCGACGTCGGTCGCGATCTCGTGCGCGGCACGAATCGTCAGCTCCGGCCCGACGGAGATGTTCACCTCGGCTCGCAACCGATGACCGACCCAGCGTGCGCGCACGTCGGTGACGCCGGCGACGCCGTTCACCTCGCCGGCGATCGCGTGGATCTCATCGACGACCGCCGGCTCGACGCCGTCGAGAATGCGGGAGAAGACCATCGTCACGGATTCCCACACCACGCCCAGGATCGCCACGGTGATGACGAGCCCCGCGACCGGGTCCGCCAGGGGATAGCCGAAGGCCACTCCCACGGCTCCCACCAGCACGGCGAGGCTCGTCCAGCCGTCGGTGCGCGCGTGGTAACCGTCGGCGATGAGCGCCGTGCTGCCGATCTGCTTGCCGACGCGGATGCGGAAGACCGCGACCGCCTCGTTCCCCACGAAACCGATGATCGAGGCGACGGCGATCGCGCTCAGATGGGATACGGGTTGTGGATGAACGAGGCGCTGGATCGCTTCGTACGCCGCCACGGCGGCGCTCGCCGTGATCGTCAGGACGACCGCGAGGCCGGCGAGATCCTCCACGCGACCGAACCCGAACGTGAAGCGTCGGTTGGGCGGGCGTCGGGCGAACAGGAACGCGACACCAAGCGGAATGGCGGTCGCGGCGTCCCCGAAGTTGTGGATCATGTCGGCCATGAGCGCGATGCTGTTCGAGAGAATCACCACCACGAGCTGGAGGAGCGCGGTCACGAAGAGGGCGGCGAAGGACCACTTGACGGCCCACAACCCGCGCGCCGTCGTCGTAATCGTCGGGTCCACGATGCCGTGTGTGTGGCCGTGACCGGCGCCGTGCCCATGCCCGTGCCCTTCCTCGGTGAAGCGAGTCTCGTAGGTCCGTGAGGCCACGCCGACGGTGAGCGTGAGGCCCACGCGAAACTCGTGCGGCTCGGGGATCTCGCTCGCGGATTCCAGAAACTCGCCGCCGAGCCGGAAGGCGAATGACTGTCGCGCGCCATCGGGCCTGACGGTCTCGATCTCGACGGCTCCCGTCAGTGGCGGAACCGCCTGCACGCGCCCGTCGAAGAAGTAGAGGCGGAAGCGAGGCGGCACCTCCGTCTCGAAGACGCTGATCTCAACGAAGCCCCCGTCGACGGCGAGGAGCGGTCCGCCATGAGGGCCGTGTTCGGTCATCGGATGCTCACTGGATAGGCTCTTCAGCTATGGTAGTACACGCCTCGGGCTTCTCGCCAACTCCGTCCGGTTCTCGCTCATGCACGCGCTCGCGCATGACGAGCTGACGGTCGGCGGCCTCGCGCGAGGGCCGCGCGACACGCGACTACTCAGCGTGCGGCAGGGGCCACGGCAATGCTGACCGCGGGCCCTTGGGACCGCATGACGAACGCGACGACCACTCCGGAGAACAAAGTGAGTGCCGCGACGAGATGAATGGCAGGCGCGAGTCCCACCGCGTCGGCAACGAGGCCAGAGAGTAGCGCACCCACCGCGTAGCC
>JBGOTH010000391.1:0-3880 GCA_041476345.1 Methylomirabilia bacterium | reverse complement strand
GGCCATGCGCGCATCGTATCAGGGCGGCGCCGACCGGACCAACCTGCCGCGACTACGCCCGCGCGATGACGGCGGCGGCGGCGAGACGCTCGATCTCGTCCGCGGCGACGCCAAGCTCCTTGAGCACTTCGTCCGTGTGCTCGCCCACGAGGGGCGCGGGCCGGCGGATCGACGCGGGCGTGGCGGAGGCGCGCGACGGAAACCCCAGCACGCGCGTCGGGCCGAGGCCGGGCTGCTCGAACTCCGCGATGAGACCGAGGTGACGCACCTGCGGGTCCTCGAAGACCTCGTCGAACTCGTAGATCGGCCCCGCGGCAACCTGGGCGTTCTCCATCCGCGCCACCCATTCCGCCGTCGTGGCCTGACCGAGTGCCGCCTCCATGCGCGCGCGGAAGTCTTTGTAGTGTTCGAGCCGGAGCTCGTTGGTCGCGAAGCGCGGCGCCTTCAGCTCCGGATCCCCGATCACCTCGCAGAGCCGCGTGTACTGCTCCGGGTTCAGGAGCACGATGTTGAGCCAGCCGTCCCGGGTGGGAAACGCCTCGGCCGGCGTCAGCGCGGGGTTGCGATTGCCTTCGCGCGTCGGGCGCACGCCGGTCGCGAGATAGATCGACGCGGGATCGGGCAGGAGCGCCATCGACGAAGCGAGCAGGTTCACGTCGAGGTGTTGCCCGCGCCCCGTCCGCTCACGATGCACGAGCGCCGCGTTCACCATGCCGAACGCCACCCACGACGCGGAGAGATCCGAGATGGAGCCGGCCACGCGCGTGGGCGGATGCCCCGGCATGCCGGTGAGCGCCATGAGCCCGCTCATCCCCTGCGCGATCGTGTTGTAGCCCGGCCGCTTCGCGTACGGCCCGTCCTGCCCGAAGCCGGTGACCGAGGCATAGACGACGCCGGGATTGACGGCACTGACCTGCGCGTACCCGAGGCCGAGCTTCGCCGCGACGCCGGGCAGAAAGTTTTCGATCACGACATCCGCGCGGCGGGCCAGCTCGAAGACGAGCCTGGTCCCGTCCACCTTCTGGAGATCCACGGCGATGCCACGCTTGTTGCGATTGCAGGCGGCGAACGGCGCGCTCATGCCGTTGCCGCCGCGCAGGTAGCGTAGGTCGTCGCCGCGCCCCGGCCGCTCGACCTTGATCACATCGGCGCCGAGATCCCCGAGCAGCATCGCGCAGAACGGCCCCGCGATGACGCGCGAGAGATCGAGGACGCGGATACCCTCGAGCATCATCGCTCGAGGAACCCTTCGGTCATGGCGTTGACTTCGGGAATGCCGGTGCGCGCGATGGCGTTGACGCGCGCCTTCATCTCCGACAGCGGCGTGAACGGCTTGGCGGCCATCGCGCGCGCGTAGTCCATCACCGCGGTCGCCAGGAGATCGCGTGGCACGACGCGATGCACGAGCCCGAGCGTCGCCGCTTCCAGCGCCGTGTAGCGGCGGCACTCGAGGATGATCTCCTTGGCGACGGCGGGCCCGACGAGACGGACGAAACGCGTCGTGGAGGCAACGCCGAGCGCCACCCCGAGATCCACCTCTGGAATCCACATCTCCGCTTCCGCGGCGGCCCAACGGAAATCGCACGCGAGCGTGAGCCCCCACCCACCGCCGACGGCGTGGCCGTTGATCATCGCGATCGTGATCTGCTCGAGCCCTTCGAGCACGGTGTTCGCCCGCTCGAACAGCCGGCGGAACTGGCTCTTACGTCCCGCGAAGATCTGCCGGCGCTCCTCGGGCGACATCTTCGAGCTGATCGGCGCATCGGCACCGGCGCAGAAGATGGGCGGGGCGCCGGTGACGATCACGACCTTCGTCGTCGCGTCATCACGAAGCGACGAGAAGGCGTCGCCGAGCTCCGTGAGCATGGGGTCGCTCAGCGAGTTGCGGCGCTCGGGACGATTCAGCGTGACGGTGGCGATCGGTCCCTCGCGCGCGATCTTCACGTGGTTCATGGTTCGCGGACCGTATCACACGGCCGATCAGCCCGGCAACGGAAGTCGGCCCCTACGACCGGAGATGGGCGACGGCGATCCGGACGCTCGGCAGCGCGCGGAGCGCGACAATCGCGGGAGACACGAAGCGCGCGGTCGAGCGGTAGTGCCAACCGCCGGGCGCCGACGGATTGGGCGCGGGGTCCCGATACACCTCGAGCGCGCGATCGACGAGGTTGACGATCCAATAGTCCTGCACGCCGCCGCACGCGTAGACCGCGGACTTCAGCCCTCGGTCGAATCCGAGGCTCGCATCCGCGACCTCGACGACGAGCGCGGCATATTTCGGGAGCGATGCGCGATAGTCCGCATGCGTGCCCGCGACGACCGCCACGTCAGGCTCGGGCTCTGATTCGTCGCCGAGCGCGATCGGCGCCTGAATCCGCACGACCCAGCCTCGCGGCAGCGCGGCAATGAGGACGGCTCCGATGACGCCGATCGCCGTGGCGTGCCGCGAGCCCTGGGGTTCCGCGACGACGAGCTGCCCGCCGATCAGCTCGATCGCTTCACCATTGAACACGCCCAATTCGACGAGCCGGCCATACTCGGCGCGCGACCATCGCCGTACGGTGAGCGGCTTCTGCATGAGGCGAAGCTAGCGACGTCGTCAGCGGCAGTCAATGCCGAGAGTTTGATACACCCTCAGCGACGCACGGTGCCTCGGGCGGCGGTGCGTCGATACGCACAGTCACGCATCCAGCAGCGCGCGCACTGGCTGAAATAGTCGTCGACGCGCGCGTCGACGCCCGCGCCGACGAGGATCGTGATCGTCTTCGTCGGGGTCATGAAGCACGCGTCGTTGAGCGCGACACCGACGGCGTCGCCCGGGCAGAGCTGCCAGAGCAGCCGCTGCTCGGCGACGTCCCACCCGCCGTACCCCGGGCTCACGCGGTTGGTGACTTTTACGCCACGCGCGATGCCCTCCTGGCAGAGGAGATCGTTCACGTACTCCGCGAGGCTCTCCACGGCCCCCGAGCCGACGCTGTCGAGCATCAGCGCGAGCGGCAGCTCGCGCGCATCCCACAGCTCGCTCGCGCGCCGCTCGAGCGCATCCCCGATCGTGCACACGCCGGCCACGATCTCGTCGACGGTGCCCCAGCGCTCGGCAATGCGCGGGATCGTCAACGTCACGCCGGCGGAGGGGGTGTGGGGGTCCTCAGTTGCGCGGCCCCCACCTCCAGAGGGGGCGTGGGGGTCCTCAGTTGCGCGGCCCCCACCTCCAGAGGGGGCGCTCAGGCGATCTCCGTCGCGAACGACCGGTACCGTGCGGAGCACCGCGCGCGGTCGCATCAGCGTCCGGCCGAGGGCGAGCGCTTCGTCGAACAGCGCGAGGACGTCGGCGGACGGGACGTCGATTCCAGCCTGGTAGCCCTGGAAGCGAAGGACCTCGTCGGGATCGATCGCGAGCGGGATGTCGCCGAGGACGCGGAGCACTACGTCTTACGGGAGCGGACGACCTCGGTGATGCGGCGGATATGCTCGGGATCGGAGCCGCAGCAGGCACCGACGATGTTGCAGCCCGCATCCAGCAGCGCCGGATACTCGCGCGCCATCTGCTCGGGGTTGAGCTCGTAGGTGACGACGTCGCCCTTCGTGACCGGCAACCCGGCGTTCGGATACGCGATCAGCGGCGCGTCCGTCACCGCGCGCATCTCGCGGATGATCACGATCGCGCGGTCGGGGCCGCGGCCGCAGTTCATCCCCACCACGTCGGCGCCCGCGGCGAGGAGGCTCTTCGCGACCTCGGCCGGGCTCTCGCCCCACATCGTGCGGTCGCGGTCGTTGCCTTCCTCGTACTGGAAGAACATGGTCGCCATCACCGGAATGTCCGCGACGGCCTTGCACGCGCGAATCGCGGCGGTCGCCTCCTGTGGGAACATCATCGTCT
>JBGOTH010000390.1:0-3888 GCA_041476345.1 Methylomirabilia bacterium | reverse complement strand
GACCGGGCTCGGGTGTGGGTGCAGGGCCCGGTTCGCGTGCCGCCACGCTCCAAGCCTCAGCCGGATCTCGCGCTCCTGCGCCCGCGCTCGTACGTGCGCCAGGGCGCGACGACGTCGGACGTGCTCCTCGTCATCGAAGTCTCGGACACGTCGCTCCGGTACGATCGCACGGTGAAACTGCGACTCTATGCGCGCGCGGGAATCCCGGAGTACTGGATCGTCGACGCGAAAACAGAAACGCTCGAGATCTACCGGTCACCGATCGGCGAGCGATACGCGGACCACCTACGCCCGTCGCGGGAGGAACGCGTCGGCGCGCTCGCGTTTCCCGAGGTCGCGCTTCCGGTCGCTTCGATCTTCGTCTGAGCGGGTTCGGCCGGCGACCCGCTCCCTCCCGCTTCGCATGGCTCGTGCATCAGAGGATAACGTCTTGTTGAGCGTGCCCGGGTCACGGCGGCAACTCCCGCGACTTGAGGTTGCGTGCGGGGATCTCGCCTATGGGCGGGAGGTCGTGTGGGGGAATCCCAACCGGGGGCGGGAGTGGGCGTAGCGTTGCGTCCATGGTCACAAGTAGCACGGCGGCGGCAAATTCATCGGTCCAGTAGTTACCGTGCCCGTTGCCCTCGCGCGGCAGCGACTCGCCAAAGCCCGTCGGATTGCCGTTGCGGCCGACTGCCTCGGCATAGGCAGCCCGCTCGATTCCGGCAGCCCAGGCGAGTGACTGCCCGGCAGGGAACGCGAGCGACAGCACCCAATCGTCGCGCGAGTGCGCTTTCAGCACCTTCGCCGCCGCCGCAGACGCGCGGGCAAGCGGCTCGCCAGCCTCGGTCAACGCCACTGGCATGGCCGCCGCCATCAGGCTCACGACCGCGAGTGGTGGCCCGGCGATGCCCGCCATGTCGAGCCGGCACATGGCCTCCGCGATCAGACGGCAGCCGAGCGAGTGGCCGACGAACGAAATCCGCCGCTCGGCCGGCCGGGTCGCAATCAAGCGGGAGAGAAAAACGGCGAGCGGCCCGACCGACTGCAGCGCTCGCTCGAGGTCGACGTGATAGCCAGCGAAGTCGAAGATCGGAAACGGGCCGACGGCCTCGTTGCCCGGCCAGTGGAATTTGGCGACCGCATCGGGCGCGACCCGGCTCTTCTCTAAGCCGGGCCGCAGAATGTCCACGTAGCGGTCGTACTTCCCCTCCGCTTCCGATTCCGGATTGTTGAAACCGTGGACTAGGACTAGGAGATGCCGCCAGTCCGTATCCTTCTCGAGTCCGTTCTTGTCGTCGACGGTCGCCCGCACCGGACCGCCACGCTCGGGCTGGCTGCGCAGCGAGAGCGTGAACACGTGTGGCGTCGGCCCGCGCAGCGCCATCGGCTCAGCCTTTCCTCAGGCTCTGCAGCGCGGCGACCACGTCGCGCGTCACCGGCGCGAGATAGCCGCCGACGATACCGAGGACGATGCCGACCAGTAAAGTCGCCGAGTTGTAGTCCTTGACGTTCGTGAAGATCGCCAGTTCGACGAATAGGACAGTGAGGGTGATCGACGCCACCTGCATCCACAGCTTCCAGCGGCTGCCGAGAGCGATCTGGATGCCGTCGAGGTTGCGCTGGATGCGGTGGCCGACCCGGTTGCGCGCGTCGAGGACGGCCGGGTCGGGCTCACGAGTCCCTGCCTCGGCGCGTGCCACGACCTGCGCCACGTCCCTAACGTCGGCACCCTGAGAAAGGACGGCGAGCAGCGAGAAATGGGTGTGCGGGTACTCGAGCGCGATCTGCGCCGCGGCATTCATCTGCGCCACTAGCTGCTCGACCGCCAGGTCGTAGAAGGCGTTTGCCTCGCCCCCGGTCGCGAGCTCGACCAGTGTCGATTGCGCTCTCGCGGCGCTTAACGTATCCAACTCGAGTAAGGCGCTGGGGATGACGCCGAGTCCCGCAACCGTAAAGTTCTCAGCCCGCACTCTGAACCAGCGCTCGAGCCACCTGCGCTGATAGCCCCGGCGAATCGGGGTTAGTTCCTTGATGACCTGCAGGATCGCCATGGCAAGGGTCCCGGCGATGGCCAGCGCGCCGGCGAAAGTCAACGCAGTCCCACTCAATCCCGCGATCCCATCCGAGATGCTCTTCAATATTTCCGTCATGATTCCTCCAAATGGCTAACGAATACTGCTACGGAACCGCGGAGCGCGGTTCGCCCTGACCAGCGTATCTGGATCCATGGGCGGCGCTATACAGCGAGACGAACCAGCAGTCGCGCGCGCCTCCAAGAAGCATCCCACCCGCCCAGATCGTCGCACTCGACATGCCGTCTTTCGGTGCGAACGTATCCGATCGGTCCGTCCTACGCAAGCGCGTATCCGTTCAGATGCGCGCGGAGTCGTGAGGAGTCGGCCGGCTCGCCGTCGGCGTGACGTGTGACTGCGGCCGCGGGCTCCGCCACCGCGCAGCGGATGGTGGACAGCCGTGCTCGGCCGCCCTTAACGTTTCTTCAGACGGAGCGCGCCGCTGATCGGCGGGAAATAACCGACGCGGAGCGTGATCAGGCGAAGCCCGAAGCCGCCGGCCACCGTCAGCACGAAGCACGCGATGCCGACCGCGCCGCGATCGGACGGTACGAGGACGGCCGCGATCGCGAGCAGCATCGGCAGCACGGTGCCAGCGCCGATCACGCCGGCGAAGAACCACGAGCGATACTTCGTGTACAGGCGCGCGAGGCTTTCCGCCTTGCCCGGCTTCGCGCGATCCGTCACCAGGTGCCAAGCGATCGTCAGCAGCAGCAGCGCCTCGAACTTCGCGAGCAGCAGGCACTGGATCGTATCGATCGGCGCACGGGTCAGCGTTCCCATCACCATGACCGTCGCGGTCGACATCGCGAGCGACGACAACACGAACTGCGCGGGGACCGCCCACGAGCGCCAGAACGTGATCGCGGCCTTGTCCGCGAGCACGAGCCCTGCATACACGATCACGACGGCCGCGGAGAGCAAGCCGATCACCTCGAGCGCCTTGCCGACCGGCGTCGTCGCCCACGGATCCCACGGCAACCACGCGAACGGTTTCGCGCCGCCGATCGTGAGGCCCGGCAGCACCAGCAACCCGCCGGCGACGACGAAGATGAAGTCCGCGATCGCGCCGCGGCTGATCCAGCTCGTGCCCGGCTTCAGGACCGCGCGTAGCATGCGGAGCGGGCGCCCGAGGCTCCACACGAGCACGAGGCCGCCGACGCTAATGACGGCAAAGCTCATCACGTCGACGAGCGGGAGCCCGAGCACCACGCCGAGCTGCCGCTCGATGCGCAGCAATCGCGCGATGAGAAAGATGCCGCCGCCGATGCCCATCAGCGTGAACCACGTCGCGTGATAGAGATCCCACTCGTGCTGGAGCTCCGCCGGCATGAGCGCGACATTCACGCGAGGGGTTTGGAGTCCTGTGTTGCGGGGCCCCATGTTCAAAGGGGTTTGGGGTCGGGTCGGCGTCACTCGGTGATGTAGAAGAGCGACGGCTTGAGCCCGAGCTCCTCGAGGAGGACGCCGGGCTCGTGCTCCTCGCGGAGCTTCGACACGTTGCTGGCGGGATCGTCGAGGTCGCCGAAGTGCATCGCGTTGGCGATGCAGCTCGTGACGCAGACCGGCGTGTACTCGGGATCGAGGCCGGGCGTGGCCGTCGGCGGCGCCTTGTCCACGCGGTGCTTGCAGAAGGTGCACTTCGTCATCACGCCGTGGCGCTCGGGCTCGCGCGCCTTCTGCTCGGACGGCGTCGCCTCGCCGAAGTACCACGTATGGTCCTGCACCATGTGGCGCGCACGGTACGGGCACGCGATCGCGCAGTAGCCGCAGCCGATGCACATGTCGTACTGCACGAACACGATGCCGTCCTTGCGTTGCTGGCTCGCGCCCG
>JBGOTH010000389.1:0-3903 GCA_041476345.1 Methylomirabilia bacterium | reverse complement strand
GTGCCCAGGCTTCCTCCAAACGTATTCAGTGGCAACGAACCGTCCAGCTCGATGCGCCCGTCCTGGATGAAGTCCAGCGCTTCGCCTTCCTTGCAGAACCCGTAGGACTCGAGGCCGTAGATGACCGACGCGGAGAAGCCGTCGTAGATCTGCGCCACGTCCACGTCCTTCGGTGAAAAACCAGAGCGCTCCCACGTGAGGCGCGACGAACTGCGGCCGCCCTCCATGTAACTGCTCAGGCTGCCGATGCGTCCCGTCACCTCGAAGTGGAGCCGCTGACCGTAGCCGGCGAGATATGCGGGTCGCGGCTTGAGATCACGCGCGCGGTCGGCGGTGGTCAGCACGATCGCGACGGCGCCCTGCACGGGGATATCGCAGTCGTACAGGCAGAACGGGTGCGCGACCATCCGGGAATTCAGATAGTCCTCGCGCGTGAGCGGCTGGCCGTAGAAGTACGCGTGCGGATTCATCTGCGTGTGCTTGCGCTGGGTCACGGCGAGCGTGGCCATCTTCTCGCGGCTCTGGCCGTGCGTCTCGAGCCACCGCGTGTACGCGACCGCCATGCCTTGCCCCGGACCACCGAACCCGTACGGCGCGGTGAACTGCGTCGCGCCCTGCGCGTATTGACCCGGCAGGTTCTGATAGGTTCCTTTGGGATTGTGCATCGCGCGCCAGACCACCGCGTACTTGCACACGCCGGCGAGCAGCGCGTTCACGGCTTGCTGCATCGCGCCGCCGATGTTGGCCGTCTCGACCTGGATGTGCCAGCTCAGGTTCGGGAGCTTGAGCATCGCCAGCATGCAGTTCACCGACACGATGGTGACGCCGTCGATCACCGCGTGGCCCGTTGCCGGCAACTCCGGATACGTCGCGAGCCCGTCGATGTCCGCCATCGTGAGCCCGGAATCTTCGACGGCGCCCTTGACGGCTTGCAGCGCGTGCGCGGCGAGGGGAATCTCTGCCGACCGCGTGACCTTCGAGAATCCCACGCCGCTCACCGCGATTTTGCAGCGGTTCTCCCACATGTCAGGCGAGCCTGAACTGCGGCAAGGTAATGTCGTCGTTCAACGGTTGGAAGACCACTTCCACGCGCCGGCCGACTTTCGCCTCCGTGTATTCGGCCTCCAGCAGATTGGCCGCCATCAGCGCGCCGGGCGCGTCGTCGAGCTCCACGATGATGCTCGCGTAGGGGACGGCGGAGGCGAATCGCTTGTCGCCCGTGTGATACATGATCGTGTACGTGTAGATCGTGCCCTTGCCGCTGACGGGCTCGAACGCAAGATCGATCGCCATGCAGTTCACGCACGTTGGATAGGGCGGATGCTGAAACTTCCTGCACGCCTGGCAGCGCTGCAGCTTCAGCACGCCCTGCTTCGCCGATTCCCAGAAGGGCTTCGTCCATTCGTTCGGGACGGGGATCGGTCGGGTCACTTTGCTCCAGTCGCTCATGGCCACGGCTCCATTAGACGATAGCTGACCTGGCCCATCGCGACGAGCTGACCCGAGGTCGCGGCGGTCACGTGGACGGTGCTGAACAGCAGCGACTCGGACCGCTGCTGCACGTGCGCATCGGCGACGACACCCTCTGCCGTCGTGCTCGGGAAGCTCACCTGCATGGCGATGGTCGAGCCGCGCGCATCCGGGCGCCTCGGGACCAGCGACCACGAGGCCGCGACGGCCGCGATGTCGACGATCGATGCGAGCGCGCCCGCGTGAAGGCACTCACTCTCGTCCACGTGCTTCGGTGTGCACGGCATGTGGAGGCGGACGCGTCCCGGGCTTTCGTGAACCGGCGTGATGTCGAGCTTCTCCACGTAGCCGCGGAACAGTCGGTGCTCGGGAGGCGTGATCAACGCTGGTGGTGCCGGCAGCAGCATGGGGTCGGCGCGGAGCCGCGGCGCGTGCCCGGCGTGATCCGCCGTCTGGTACGTGAGCAGGCCTCGGCAAATCGGGACGTCGGCGCGTGAGCGCAGCGCGACGTCGAGGAACACGAGATCGCGCCCGCGCCGGAGCACGCGCGCCTCCGCGATGACGTCGTCGTCGCGCCCCGCGTCCAGGTATTGCACCGACAGGTCCACGCAGCGCAGATCCGTCTTCGCGTCGACGTCGACGCCGGCCCACGCCGCGAGCGTGCCCGCGATGGTGACGAGCGACGCGCTGGCGCCGCCGTTCAGCACGCCGCCCGCGTTCATGTGATCCGGCGCATACGGCAGCACGAGCACCGCACGGTCGTGCGCGAGCTCGGCGATGGTGATGCCGAGACGTGCTGCGAACGCCACCCGCGCGAACCGCGCGCGCGCGTGCTCCAGGTATTGCGTCGTCATCCCAGCGTGGCGCTACCCCAGGAGACGTCCGTAACCGGGAATGGGCGTCTCGATCCCCGCCAAGGCCAACGCGCGCCACAGCGTCGCCGAGTGCGACGTGACCACCGGCTTGCCGATGCGATCTTCCAGCGCCTGGATCGCCGGCATCGCATCGAAGTTCATGCAGCTGATGAACAGGCCATCCGCCGAGTCGTCCCACGCCTCGAGCGAAAACCGCACGATCTCTTCGGGCGTGACCTTCGCGAACTCGTTGCCCTTCTCGAATCCCATGCCGCGCATCGTGATCGCCTCGATGCCGGTCTGCTTCAGGTAGATCCGTTCGGCCTCGTGGTGGTCTTCCGGATAGGGGCTCGTGACGACGACCCGCTGCAATTTCAGATGATGCAAAGCTTCCGTCGCCGCCAGCATGGTCGAGGTGACCGGGATGCCCCAGCGTTGCGTCATGTCCCGGCAAAAGTCGCGGTCGGCCACGACGCCCCGCAACGCGCCGCTCACCGTGCAGCAGTAGGCGATGACGTCCACGGGCACGCTGGCCAGCTCCTCCATGGCCCGCGCCGCGTGAGCCTCCATGGCGTCGATCTCCGCCAGGCCGCCGCCACGCAGCAGCATGCGGCTGGTGAAGAACCCCACGTCCGGGGGCGCCACGCGCGGATAGCGCCCTTCGCACACCGTCGAGCTGCTCACCACGACGAGCCCGATCTTGGCTTTCCACGCGAGCCGATCCATCATGACGCTCCTCCTGGTGTCGTATCCTATACCGCCAAAGGAGACTGACATGCTCGAGGCGCCCGGCTTCCATCATCTTCACCTGAACTCCTTGAATCCCGATGCGGCGATCGACTATTACGTCCGGCACTTTCCGCGCTCCGGGAAGACGACGTGGGGCGGGTTGCCGGCGTTATCGGCGCCGAACGACGTGCTCGTTCTGTTCACGAAGGTCGCGACGGCGCCCACGGCATCGCCGCAGAGCGCGCTCTGGCACTTCGGCTGGCACGTCACCGACACGCACGCGAGCCTCAAGACCTACAAGGAGCGGCGGGACATCATGTTGTTGCCGCTCTACACCACCGACGAAGGTGGATCGGTGTTCGTGAGTAGCGACACGTGGCCGAGCGTCAACAAGACGCCCGGATTGACGAAGGCGCAGATCGCCGACGCGAAGGCGAAAGGCGTCAAGCCCACGCGCACCGGCGGGTTCGGCTACATGGAAGGCCCCGACCACGCGCTCGTGGAATACGCGGGCAACCATCCGGCCGAGCGCTTCAACCACGTGCATTTCTTTCACGACGATCCGTTCTGCGCGCAGCTCTGGTACCAGAGGCATCTGAACGCGCCGGTGGTCGCGGGGCGCACGAGCGACACGCCGCTGACCGAAGCCACCTGCAAGGTGCCGCGCGGACAGGAGCGGAGCTGGCCCGCGCTCGAGCGGGGAGGCATGTTCCGGACGCCCTCGGCCGCGGTCGTGTTCGGCGACGTGATGTTTCCCTCGTACATGCGCCAGACCGACCGGCCGCTCGTGAGCTCGCGCGGGCAGTTGTACGATCACGTCGCGCTCAGCGTCGCCGATCTCGACGCGTGG